>JAQSXN010000134.1 GCA_029256665.1 Paenibacillus sp. | reverse complement strand
CGCGGAAGCGCAGAAGGACGACCGCCAGCTTCGCCAGCAAGCATCGGACGGCTTGTCGGCAGGCATCATGCGCGGCAGCGTGCATCAGCAAGATTTGGATATGCTGAGCCAGCTCGGCATCGAGTTCTCGGACCCTTATTTTAACTGCTTGGTAATTAAGCTGGACAAAGAATCGGTGGCGCGCGAACGCTACCGGCAATCCGATCCGTCCCTCTTCCAGCTGTACATTCAGCAATTCGTGCAGGAAATCATCGATCACCGCATGCCCGGCTTCAGCTTCGTTTATTCGGAGACGGAGGTCGCGGCGCTCGTGAATATGCCAGATACGAGCATGGCAGGGCTGCTGGAGCTCGCCGAATCGATCCGCAGGCAGATCAAGTCGCTGTCCAATCTGACGGTAACGATCGGCGTCGGCAGGCCGGTCAAGGGATTCGAGTCGGTGACGATCCCGTTCCGGGAAGCCGGAATCGCGCTGCTGTATCGTCTCGTCGTCGGCGGCGACAAGGTGATCGACTACCGCAACGCGGCCCAAAGCCAGTTTATCAAGCCGGATATGAAGAAGTGGTCGTGGGAGGCGCTGGAGAAGGCGATCAACGAGGGGCGGCGCGACGAAACGGAACGGATGGCCGCGATCTCGATCGAGGATCTGTGCGCCAAAGCGCAGACGCCCGAGCTCGTCCATCAGCAAATCTGCAAGCTGCTGATCCAATACTACGAATTGTCGGAGGATCTCGGCATGACGCGGGATTGGCTCGGCGACAAGGACATCCGCACGCTGCTCGTCGAAATTTGCTCCATCTCCTCCAGCGCGGAGCTGATCGAGGTATGCCGCTCGCTGCTGGGCAATCTGGCCGCTGGCATCGCGGCGGGCAATACGCCCGCCGAACGGGATCCTATCCAGGTGGCGGAGCGCTACTTGGAGAAGCACTATCAAGAGGCGCTCACGCTGAAGGAGCTCGCGGACAAAGTGTTCCTCAACGCCGCATACTTCAGCACGCTGTTCAAGCAACGAACGGGCCGGACGTTCGTGGAGCGGCTGACGGAGCTGCGGATGGTAGAGGCGAAGCGGCGCCTGGCGTCGACCGACGAGAAAATCGTCGGCATCGCGGAGACGACGGGCTTCTCGAACATCCGCCACTTCAACCGGGTGTTCAAGAACGAGACGGGCGTCACGCCGAAGGAATACCGGGAGGTCGTGCGGAGTCGGCGCTGAGTTCGATATTTCGTTTGCGGTGCCATTAACGAGCTGTGTTTGTTTTATCGTACTTCGTGCCATGAACGTACTGAGTTCGATTTTTCGTACTTCGTGCCATGAACGAGCTGTGTTTGTTAGGCGGATAATGGGCTAGGCCCATCTTGTGCCCGAGAACACGGCTCTTTTTCGCGCATGGAGGCACTTCCTTCAATTAGGCTAAGTTTCTAACGGTTGCCATGGCGCCTAATGCGTCCAAAATCGCGACTTTTACATTTTAACGGTTGTCATGGCGGCTATTCGTGAATTCTGATGCGATATTGCCGCCTCTTTTTCCCAATAAGCTCTGTCACAACCTTTAGCCGCAGAAACCCCTCATTTTATGCCTTATAAGCGCTACGGCAACCGTTAGGACCGGTGGTCTTCAAGCAGCCAAATCCCCAGCTTCTGATTACCGAAACTGCGGTCTTTTCAGGTGTTTCATACCTTTTTCGCAGTGCCCCATACCCTTCAACCTAACATTCCCGCTGGTCAAATGAGCGCGAACCTCCTTATAATAGGGGAACGAGCCGGGGCATGTCCTTCCCGGGCATGCCTTTTGACGCGCCGTCCCCAGGCGATACACGGTCATTGTCCGCTAACGGACGCGGATGACCTTATTTCGATGTTTTGGACACATTCCGCTTTCTAACGGACGCCAACGACGCTATATGTTGGATAAACCGTGCTTAGTGCCCCGTATTGCTTAATTAGCGGCTGTGGCGTCCGTTAGATTTTGAAAAGACCGGTTTTCGTGCAAATAACGCCGCTGGCGTCCGTTAGCGGCCGGGCGAGTGCGGGAGCGTGCGGTCAGTGGTCAACAAATTAGGGTGTTATGCCTGTCGCTGGTGTCCGTTAGCAGTAGGGCCGAAGCGGCGACGAACGGGGAATCCCCAAGCAAAGCGAAGCTACTAGACGAGAGGAAGGCGAGCCGACGATATGAAAGCGTTTTACTCCAACCTGCGGATTAAATACAAGCTGATTGCGCTTATCGCAATCATGATGCTCGTCATCGGGCTTGTCACCTATCTCGTCATGCGGTTCACGTTCCAGGCGTACGACGAAGAAATTTACAAACAATCGGCAACCGCGCTTAACAGCGCTTCGCTCGGCGTCGAGAAGGAGCTTCGCGGCATGGAGAGGCTCAGCTTCGCCATCGCGACGGACGGGCAAATCCAAAGCTACTTGAACGTGATCAAACAAGGCGGCTCGGATTACGACAACTTCCTAACGGCTACGAACCTGCGCCAACGCCTGCTCTCCGTCGGGGGCTTCGAGAAGTATGTGCTGTCTCTCCATATTCTGGACAGCTACGGCAGAGAGTATGTGCAAGGCAAAAACATGCTCCTCTCCTCCCGGAGCCGGATCGAACAGATCGCAACGGAGACCGCGAGGCTGAGCGGCGGCATAACGTATATCTTCCCGAAGCTCGAAGACGGCGACGCCGCGCTGATCGCAGGTCGGCAAATCCGGCAGGTGCGAAATTTGGAGCTCGATCCCCTCGGCTCATTGGCCATCCGGATGGATATGGCGAGACTGTTTGCCGATCTGGCCGGCCCGATGAACGAGGGGAGCGGCACCTTCGCCATACTTGAGGAGAACAGGCAGACGCTTTATCCGGCTAATCCGGCTGTCGAGCTTGCGAACTTCCGATTAAGCACCAACGGGGAAAGCGGCTACGAGGTCAGGGAGATCGGCGGCGAACGTTTTTTCGTGACGTATATTCCATCGAGCTACATGAACTGGACGTATCTCAACATTTTGCCTTATGACTCCATCTTCCGCAAAACGGAAACGGCCAAACAATCGGTGTTCGTCATTTACTTGATCGTGTTTATATTGGTTCTGCTCGCGGCGTTATGGTTCTCGCGTTCCGTGACCGGCCCCATCGAGCGGCTCAGCAACCGGATGAAACGCGTGCAGTTGGGCAACTTCGAATACGAGCTGCTGCCGGGAGAGAAGGAGCCGGCGATGGACGAAGCGGGGCTGCTGCACCGCAACTTCCGGATCATGGTGGAACGGATCAACGAGCTCATCAACGAAAACTACGTGAAGCAGATCGCCATCAAGGATACCGAATTCAAGGCGCTGCAGGCGCAGATCAACCCCCATTTTCTCTATAACACGTTGGAGTCGATCAATTGGTCGGCCAAAGCGGTGGGGCATAAACAAATATCGTTAATGGTGGAGTCGCTTGGCTACTTGCTTCGCAGCTCCATCAGCGGCAAGGAGCCGCTCATTCCGTTAGAGGAAGAGCTGGCGACGATCCGCCACTATATTACGATTCAAGGAATCCGGTTCGAAGAGCGTCTCGACTTCCGGACGGATATACCGGCCATGCTGACGGGCTGTCTCGTGCCCAAGCTGTCTATCCAGCCTATCGTGGAGAACGCGATTCAATACGCGCTGGAGCCGATGATCGACACCTGCGTGATCTCGGTTTCCGCGGAGGAACGGGATGGACGCATGCTGCTCTCGGTGTCGGATAACGGTCCGGGCATCGAGCAAGACGTGCTTGCGCGACTTCAGTCGGGCGAGCTGGTTCCGAGAGGGACGGGCATCGGACTGCGCAATATCGACGAGCGAATCAAGCTGTTATTTGGCGATACGTACGGCGTTGAGGTTGGCGAACATGAAGAGGAAGGCGGAGGGACGCGGATCACGCTCGTTCTGCCCATTGAAATGAGGGATCGGCATGTATAAGGTGCTCATCGTGGACGATGAACGGATTATTCTCGAAGGCATAGCCGGATTGATGGAGTGGGAGAAATACGGGACGAAGCTGGCCGGAACGGCCCGCAACGGCGTTGAGGCGTTGGCTTTCATACAGGAGCATGAGCCCGATATCGTCATAAGCGACATCCGGATGCCCGGCATGGACGGACTCAAGCTGGCGGAGCGGACGCGCGAGCTGTATCCTTCCATCGCGTTCATTATGTTGTCGGGCTTCGGCGAATTCGATTACGCCAGACAGGCGATGCAGCACGGGGTCAAACATTATCTGCTCAAGCCCTGCAACGAAAATACGATCGGCGAAGCGTTGTCGGAGGTCGTGGCGCAGCTCGGCGAGGTGCGCAAGAAGGAGTCGTTCTTATCCAATCTCCAGAAGGAGCTTCGACAGGTGCTGCCTAGCGCCAAAGAGCAGTTCCTGAAGGAATTGGTCACGAACAAAATGTACGGCCGCGGCGATTGGGAACGGTACAAGGAATTGTTCGGGATCGAGCTGGAGCATGCGGAAGCAAGACTTTTGCTATTGCAGCTGGAAGGACAATTCGAATTCGAGCATCTCTTTGCGCTAAAGAATATCAGCGAGGATCTGTTGACGCGCGAGGTGATCGTGCTAAGCACGACGATCGGCAACCAGGCGCTGCTGCTCATCCGGAATGCTTATGACGAAGAGAAGCTGCTCGGCTTGCTGTTCGATGTCCGAAACACGTTCAAAGGGTATTACCGCCTGGACGCGACCATCGCGGTCAGCGATCCCGGTCCGCTCACCGATGCCCGCCGCATGTACTTGGATACGCTGAGATGCATGAGCTTCCGCTTCTATCTTGGCGAAGGCAGCATCATAACGGTCGGCGACACGAGGGGAAGCGGCGAAGACGGGAATGGAAGCTCGCGCGAACTTGCCGGGCACTCGGAGCTTCCGCCTAAGTCCGATCACCCGCACGGCGCGGAGAACGGCTTTTTCTACGACGAAGCGCGATTGTGCCTATACGCGAAATCCGGGCATCTGGATGCCGTCAAACAAGAGCTTGACGAGCTTTTCAAGCTGCTCGAAGAGCTTCGGCTTGACGATGTAACCGTCAAATCCTATCTTATTCCGATCTATGTCGCGCTGATCCGCCAAGCCGAACCGGCAACGACCAACGATTATTTGAAGGAGCTTGGCAAGCTGGAGGGCATCGCGACTTTGCAAGGGCTCCGAACGTTCGTGGAAGAGAAGGCGAAGCTGATCTGCCAAGTCAATTACGACAGTCAGAAGCGGAGGCACTCGTCCATCATCGGCCAGATCTACGACATCGTAGAGTCGCATATCGGCAATGCGGACCTGTCGCTTCAGTGGGTGGCGAGCGAGATTCTATACATGAACGCCGATTATTTGGGCAAGCTGTTCCGCAAGGAGACCGGCGAAAAGTTTTCCAATTACGTGATGAAGGTACGAATGGAGCGCGCGATGGAGATGATCGGCGCCGGCGGCGACGTCAAGGTGTTCGAGCTCGCGGAGCAGCTCGGCTTTGGCGACAATCCGCAATATTTCAGCCAGGTGTTCAAAAAGTATACGGGCGTATCGCCTTCCGAATACAAGAGGTTGCCTTGACGGAACCTCTGTTTTTTATACAAAGAGGTCTGCTAATTACATTCCTCGAACTCGCGTCAGCTTATAGAATAGGAAATGTAAACACTTACAACGACGACGAGACAAACGAACCCAAACGAACGAAGCAAAGCAGGGAAGGGGAGCTTTAGAATGAGAAAATGGATGACGGCACTGCTGGCAACGACGGTCGTATTCTCGCTGACGGCTTGCGCGGGCGGCAACAACGGAGCCAATGCGGATCCGACGAGCACGGCTTCAACCGGGGGAGAAGCAACCGACAAACCGAAAAACGTGACGCTCCGGATGGCCTGGTGGGGCGGTCAGCCGCGCCACGATTACACGCTGGAAGTCATCAAGATGTACGAAGCGCAGAACCCTCACGTGAAAATCGAACCCGAATACGCGAACTTCGACGACTATTGGAAGAAGCTGGCGCCGCAAGCGGCGGCTAACGAGCTTCCCGACATTCTGCAAATGGATATCTCTTATCTGTCGCAATACGGCTCCAAGAACCAACTGGCCGATCTTACCCCGTTCCTGAACGCGGGCATCGACACGACGAACATCTCGGAGAACGCGATCTCCGGCGGCCGCATCGGCGACAAGCTGTTCGGCTTCAACATCGGCGTCAACGCGGTGAACTTCCAATACGATCCGGAGCTGCTCAAGAAGCTGGGCGTGGATAAACCGGACGACAACTGGACGTGGGACGACTACTACGCGCTGGCTGGCAAAGCGAAGGAAGCGGGATTGTACTTCGACAACGGGTTGCGCCCGGAAGTATTCTTTGGCTATTACCTCCGTACCAAAGGCCAGCATCTCTATAACGCGGAAGGCACGGCGCTCGGCTACGAGGACGATCAATTGTTCGTCGACTTCTTTAAGCCGCTGGCTCAGCTCGTGAAGGACGGCGACACGCCGCCGCCGGACGTGAAGGCGCAAATCAAAGGCGTCGAGGACGACATGCTCGTCAAAGGCCAACAAATCGGCATTTTCCAATGGACGAACCAGTTCGTCGGCATTCAGCAAGTGGCGAACCGTCCGCTCGAGATGGCTCATATGCCTGGACCTGACAGAGAAAAAGGGCTGTACCTGAAGCCGAGCATGTACTTCTCGATCTCCGAGAACTCCAAGCAGAAGGAAGAAGCGGCCAAGTTCATCGACTTCTGGGTAAACAACGTGGACGCCAACAAGCTGATCAAAGGCGATCGCGGCGTGCCGGTCAGCACGGCGGTCATCGACGCCATCAAGTCGGAGCTGGATCCGGCGCAGGTTCAAGTATTCGATTACGTATCTTGGGCGCAAGAAAACAGCTCGCCGATGGACCCGCCGGATCCGATCGGCACGGCGGAGATCATTCAATTGTTCATGACGGTCACGGAGCAAATGGACTTCCAGCAATTGACGCCCGAAGAAGCGGCGAAGCAATTCCGCGAAGAGGCGAACGCGATTCTCGGCAAAAACAAGTAACGTGCAACGCCCCGCGGCGGCCGGCGACAAAGCCGGTCGCCGCGGTCATGAAAAGAGATTCAGAAATTGCGAATTCAGAAAGTTCGGTTTTCAGTACCGAGAAGATTGGATGAAGCTAGAACGTGAGGAGCGGAGCGTAGCAGCGCTACGTGAGCACCGGAAGGTTCGGCTGAATTCGATATTCGATGCCGAGTAAGCTTCTAGGATGACTTCGTAATGGAAAGCGAACCCAATTAAGGCAGCGGGAGTTGGATGGTTATGAGAACGGCATGGAAAAATCAGTTGACCGGTTACGCGTTCATAAGCCCGTTCGTTATCGGGTTCCTGGCTTTCACGCTTATCCCGATCATCGCGTCGCTGTACCTGTCGATGACGGATTACGATTTGTTTACGACGCCCGGCTGGGTAGGGCTCGATAATTACATGGAGATGTTCACGAAGGACAAGAAGTATTGGCAGTCGCTTAAGGTAACGTTCCTCTACGTCTTCATCGGAGTGCCTTTGCGCCTGGCGTTCGCGCTGATGGTCGCCATGCTTCTGAACACGGCTTCGAAGGCTATCGGGTTATACCGTACCATATATTATTTGCCCTCCATCATCGGAGGAAGCGTCGCGGTATCCATTATGTGGCGCAACATCTACGGCGATCAAGGGATCATCAATCTGCTGTTGAACACGCTCGGGCTGGACAGCGTGCGCTGGTTCGCGGATCCGCTCGCCGCGCTGTGGATGCTCATTACGTTGTCCGTGTGGCAGTTCGGCTCGTCGATGCTCATTTTCCTGGCGGGTCTCAAGAACATTCCGCGTTCGCTCTACGAAGCGGCAAGCGTGGACGGGGCGAACGCCGTGCACCGGTTCTTCAAAATCACGATTCCGATGTTGACGCCGATTATTCTGTTTAACGCGATCATGCAGACGATCGGGGCGTTCATGACGTTCGTGCCGGCTTACATCATTTCCAAAGGAACGGGCGGACCGCTCGACGGCACGCTGCTTTATTCGCTGTATTTGTTCCGTCAGGGATTCCAGTTCTTCGATATGGGTTATGCGTCCGCGATGGCTTGGGTCATGCTCATCATCGTCGCCGTGCTAACGTCGGTCCTGTTCCTGTCATCTAAGTTCTGGGTCCATTACGAGTCGAAGGAGGGGTAAGCGATGTCCAATCAATCTTCGGGGGGAGCGGCATCCGTTCATCCCTCGGGCGGCAAGGCCGGGAAAGCTACAAAAGGCAAAATCCGGTCCGGATCCCCGGCCAAAACGGTCAAATGGTCGATTTATCATGTGCTCGTGGCCGGCGGCGCCCTCATCATGGTCTACCCCGTCATTTGGCTGCTCATGAGCTCGTTCAAGCCGAGCGACAAAATATTCGTCACGTCGGACAGCCTCATCCCGGATCC
>JAQSXN010000133.1 GCA_029256665.1 Paenibacillus sp. | reverse complement strand
TTGCATGTATTAGGCACGCCGCCAGCGTTCGTCCTGAGCCAGGATCAAACTCTCCATAAAGGTGTTTGACTTGCTCAATCACGTTGTTGCTTCAAGTTTTCGCATTGGCCAAGGCCAAGCACGAAAGCTTGTTTATTCGATTCATTCTTGCGAATGGATCGGGCAGTTTCGCTCGTTGTTCAGTTTTCAAAGAACAATTTCTTTTCTTTCGTTATCGCCAATCTCTTGCGGCGACAAGAAATAATATATCATGAATGCCTATATGATTGCAAGCACTTTTTTGAATTTATTTAAAGTATTTTCCGAATGTCCACAATGGCTTAATCATTTACTTGCATTCTTAAGTCAACTTTTTCAATATGCGGTTGTTGGTACACGAAAAACAAAGGATATACGCGCCTATTATTAAATAAGAAACAACCAAGGATCAGTTACTCCGGAACTCCCATATTCATGCGCATAATCAGACTTTAATGACAGACGGCCTGACAAGCACTAGCCAAGCCCAAGGACTGCTCCTGGTCACGATCAGCTATTAACGGTGATCATTCCACTTGCAGCGCGTAAAAAAAGCCTCCCGCTTCACCTTTATAAAGGTTAGCGGGAGGCTTTAAAGTTGCGTTATTTCAGCACTTCTTTAATATGCAATTGCCGTTCGACGACCAAATTCACGATCTTGCCATCGATGGATACCCATGGCCTAGTCGGATGGGTACGATCCGAGAATACGATCTCGCCTATTCGATCGTCGTTTAACCGAACGATCGTGCCGTTGTGGAACTGGGTCACTTTGTCAACGAATGTTCTGACGTAGCCTGGATCCAGCTTGCCGAAAGCGTCGCTCATGATCTGCTCGAGGACGAAGTACGGAGAAGCCGCTTTGCGGTAGCTCCGGTTCAACGTCATGGCATGGAAGATGTCGGCGATGCCGACGATCTTGGCGTACGGATGAATCTGGCTGGCATCGATGCCTAGCGGATAACCCGTACCGTCCACCTTCTCGTGATGCTGCAACGCCGCCAGCTTGACGCCTTCGTTAAGCGCCGCGACATTCTTGAGCAGCTGATACCCGAGCACGGTATGCCGTTTCATCTCTTCCATCTCATCCAGCGTAAGCGGCGTGGGCTTGGATAAGATCGACTTATCGATGCGAACGTTTCCTATATCCTTGAGCAGACCAGCCAGCGCAACCTGCATCCAATCCCGCTGAGGCAGATTCACCCACTGGGCGATCAGATACGAAGTCATGGCGGAAGTCACGTTGTTGTGCAGCAAGTAGTCACGTTCATGGAATAATCGGGGCGCGAACGTCAAAATTTTATACTCTTGGATATGCCCTAGCAGCTTCTCCAGTTGTACCCGTATATCCATGACCGGCATGCCCTGACCCGCCACATAGTTGTTGAAGAGCTCCCGGAGGACCTCGATCATCTTCTCGTATTCCTTCTGTAACGGAGTCGCAGGCTGTTGAATAGGCGTCGCGGGCTGCGAAGCCTGGCCTTCCGACGGCTTCGCCTCGCCGCTATCGACGATGACGGAACTTACAAGGAAGGCTTGCAGAATATCCATTTCCTTGACCGTGATGATTTTCCCCTTATGAAACAATACGCCGCCAAGCGGGGTGAGAACATCTTCCCCGATCTTATCGCCCAACTTAAGCTGCGCAACCGTTACTGCGACCATACCTGTTCCCTCCCCCACGAACTAGCGCATATCCATTATTTCGGCTCGGTCCAGTCCGAATTCAATGCCGTTATTCGGAATCCGTGCCTTCCGTTTCTTGTTCGTCCTCGGATGCCGCCGCTTCTTCTTCGCTCCGGGCGACGCGCGTAACGGTAGCTACCGTATCGTCTTCGCGGGTATTGATCAGCTTGACGCCTTGCGTATTCCGTCCCATTGTGGAGATGCCCTCCATGCTGGTACGGATCATTGTGCCGAGCGCCGTCATGATCATCAAGTCTTCGTCGTTTTCGACGACCTTCAGGGAGACGATCGGGCCGTTCTTATCCGTGACGTTAAGCGTCTTAATCCCTTTGCCGCCGCGGTTCTGGATACGGTATTCGCCTACCGGCGTACGTTTGCCGTAGCCCCTTGACGTCACGATCAGCACGTCCTTATCCGGCACGACAACGTCCATGTCGATAACGGCGTCGTCATCGTCGAGGCCAATGCCCTTAACGCCGGTCGCCGAACGTCCCATGGAGCGCACATCATTTTCCGAGAAGCGGATCGACATGCCCAGGGCGGTACCCATAATGATCTCCTGGTTGCCGTCCGTCAGCTTCACGCCGATCAAGTCGTCATCCTCGCGCAAAGATATGGCGATCAAGCCGACTTTGCGAATGTTGATATAATCGTCCAGCGGCGTCTTCTTGACGACGCCTTGTCTTGTAGCGAAGAACAGATAATGATCCGCGTCGAACGCCTGCACCGGAATAACCGCGTTCACCGTCTCGCCCTGTTCGATCTGAATCAGGTTGATGATCGGCGTTCCGCGCGCCGTACGGCTTAAGTCCGGAATTTCGTAGGCTTTGAGCTTGTACACCTTGCCCTTGTTCGTGAAGAACAACAGGAAGTGGTGCGTGTTGGATACGAAGAGATGCTCGACGAAGTCGTTTTCCTTCGTATCCATGCCTACGACGCCTTTGCCGCCGCGTTTCTGGCTCCGATACGTCGTAACCGGCAAACGTTTGATATAGCCGGAGTGCGTGATCGAAATGATGACATCTTCACGAGGGATGAGATCCTCATCCAAAATCTCTTCGTCGCTGGCCGTTATCTCGGTACGCCGCTCGTCGCCGAACCGCTCCTTGATTTCGTTCAGCTCCGTGCTGATGATGTCTAACACCAGCTGCTCGTCCGCCAGAATCGCCTTGTATTCGGCGATCTTGGCAAGCAGCTCGGCGTATTCGGCTTCGATCTTGTCGCGTTCCAGGCCCGTTAGGCGCTGCAGGCGCATGTCGAGAATCGCTTGCGCTTGCTCGTGGCTGAGCTGGAACCGGGTGATCAAACCTTCGCGCGCTTCTTCCGCCGTGCGCGATCCGCGAATGAGCGCGATAACTTCGTCGAGGTTGTCGAGCGCGATTCGCAAGCCTTCCAGAATATGAGCCCGCGCCTCTGCCTTCTTCAGGTCGTACTCGGTACGGCGACGTATTACTTCGATCTGGTGCTGCAAGTAGTGATATAGCATGTCGCGCAGATTAAGCGTCTTCGGCTCGCCATTGACCAGCGCCAGCATGTTGATGCCGAAATTCGTCTGAAGCTGCGTATGCTTGTATAAGTTGTTAAGGATGACGCTCGGATTGACATCCCGGCGAAGCTCGATGACGATTCGCATGCCGTTACGGTCGGATTCGTCGCGTAGATCGGTAATGCCCTCGATCTTCTTCTCGCGCACCAGCTCCGCGATCTTCTCCACGAGTCTCGCCTTTATAACTTGGAAAGGAAGCTCATGCACGAGGATACGCGCCTTGCCGTTGTTCTCCTCGATCGTCGCGCGAGCTCGCATCGTAACCGAACCGCGGCCGGTCAGATAGGCCTGGCGGATGCCCGACAGACCCATGACGTAAGCCGCCGTCGGGAAGTCCGGTCCTTTAACATATTCCATCAATTCCAGCGACGTAATATCCGGATTGCGGATAAGCGCCTGCGCGCCGTCGATAACCTCGTTCAAGTTATGCGGCGGTATATTCGTCGCCATGCCTACGGCGATACCCGTTACTCCGTTCACGAGCAGGTTCGGGAATCGGGAAGGCAGCACGACAGGCTCTTGTTCTTCGCCGTCATAGTTAGGAGCGAAGTCGATCGTTTCTTTGTTAATATCGCGAAGCAGCTCCATCGCCATCTTGGAGAGGCGCGCTTCCGTATATCGCATGGCTGCCGCCATATCGCCGTCGATGGAACCGAAGTTGCCGTGTCCATCTACGAGCATATAACGCAAGGAGAAATCCTGCGCCATCCGAACCATGGATTCATAGACGGCCGAATCGCCGTGCGGATGGTACTTGCCGATGACTTCCCCTACAATTCTCGCCGACTTCTTATGCGGCTTGTCCGGTGACATGCCTAGCTCAGACATCGCGTACAAAATACGACGGTGCACAGGCTTAAGCCCGTCCCGTACGTCCGGCAACGCGCGGCTTACGATGATGCTCATCGCATAGTCCATAAAGGAGTCGCGCATCTCCGTGCCGATATCGCGGTCTGTCACTGACATTCGTTGTTCTTCCGCCATGCTTTACCTCCCTGACGTCATCTATCTGGTGAATCGTCAAACATTGCCATTACGCATATAGGTTATATCCTATTACTTTCTCAAATCCGGCTTGCGTAAACGTTACCGGTCTCTTTAAGCCTCGCCGGAAGGGATTTAGCCCGTTTTCCTCATGCCCGGGATCTCGCGAAAAATAGGCCGATTCTCAGGGCTCCGAATACAAAATCCGGACATAGATTAAATAGACCCAACTTTTATTATACCATTCAAACTAAAGTCTGTCTTGTAGAAAGAGGTGAATTCCTTGGCTATTCAGCGCGTCAGGAGCAAGTGGGCCAAAACGAAAGTTCTATTGCGCTCATCCGAGATGCATGAATATATTCCGCATACGAAGCGGTTCCGCCGCGAATCGCTGCATAGCATGCTGCAGGATTACGGGATGGTCTACGTCAAGCCGGTGAGCGGCACCTACGGCAACGGCGTCATTCGCGTCGAGCGTGCCAGAGAATCCGGCGGTTATCGCTACCAGATCGGTACGAAGGAGCGTAGCGCGCCATCCATGGATGCGTTGTACGATGCATTAAGCGCATATGCCAACCGCAAAGGCTACATCGTGCAAAAAGGCATCCATCTGCTCAAGCATCGGGGCAGGAGATTCGATCTGCGCGTAATGGTTCAAAAAAATTTGAGCAACCGCTGGGAGACGTCCGGCATGATCGGCAGGCTCGCCCACCCGCGCAAAATCATCACTAATTACCATGGCGGCGGGACGATGATGTCGATCGAGCAATTATTGTCCAGCCATCTGACACCATCGGAAACCGAGGCTCTCAAGGCAAAGCTGCGACGGCTCGGCGTCATGATCGGTAAGCAGCTCTCGACGGCTTACTCCGGTCTCAAGGAGCTTGGAGTAGACGTCGCGATCGATACGAAGTTCCACCCCTGGGTTCTGGAAGTAAACACGAAGCCGCACCCTTATATCTTCAACAAGCTAGCCGACAAAACAATGCATCGCAGGGTAACCCGGTACGCGGCAGCCTATGGCGGGATCAAGCGCAAACGAAGCTAGTCCCCGCCCCGTATGAAAACAGCCGCCCCGGCGAGGGCGGCTGTTGTCGGTTAAATGTCCAATTTGGCGTATCTGGCATACTTCTGGATGAAGTCCCGTCGCGGTTCGACGTTGTCTCCCATTAGCGTATCGAAGATCGTATCCGCTTCGATCGCGTCCTGAATCGTCACCTGCAGCATGGAACGGCTTTCGGGATCCATCGTCGTTTCCCAGAGTTGGACCGCGTCCATCTCTCCGAGACCCTTGTAACGTTGGATGTTTACCTTCACGCCTTCGCCGAATTCCGCGAGAATGACGTCGCGTTCCTTCTCCGTAAGAGCGTAGCGGACAACCTTGTTCCGCTCGATCTTAAAGAGCGGAGGCTGCGCGATATAGATATAGCCGGCTTCGATAATCTCCCGCATATAGCGGTAGAAGAACGTCAGTAGCAGAGTACGAATGTGGGCGCCGTCAACGTCGGCATCCGTCATGATAATGATTTTGTGATAACGGGCCTTCGAAATGTCGAAGTCGTCGCTGATGCCGGTTCCCAGCGCTGTAATGATCGCCCGGATCTCGGCGTTGCCAAGGATTCGGTCAAGACGGGCCTTCTCTACGTTCAGAATCTTGCCCCGCAGCGGCAGGATCGCCTGGAAATGGCGGTCGCGGCCTTGCTTGGCGGATCCGCCGGCGGAGTCGCCTTCGACGATGTACAGCTCGCTTATCGCGGCGTCCTTGGACGAGCAATCCGCCAGCTTGCCCGGCAGCGATCCAACCTCGAGCGCGCTCTTACGGCGAGTTAGCTCACGCGCTTTGCGCGCCGCTTCGCGGGCACGGGCAGCTTGCAGACCTTTTTCCACGATTCTGCGCGACACGCCTGGATTCTCGTCGAGGAATTCCTGGAACTTCTCGGCAAAGAAGGATTCCACAATACCCCGAACCTCGCTGTTGCCGAGCTTCGTCTTGGTCTGTCCTTCGAATTGCGGCTCGGGAATCTTGACGGAGATAATCGCCGTTAGTCCTTCCCGCACGTCATCGCCGGAGAAATTGGAGTCATTGTCCTTGATCAGGTTCATCTTGCGGGCGTAATCATTGATAATCCGCGTAAGCGCGCTCTTGAAGCCGGACTCGTGCGTGCCGCCTTCATGCGTGTTGATGTTGTTCGCGAAGGAATAAATATTCTCCGTGTAGCTATCGTTGTACTGCAGAGCGACCTCTACTTGGATATGATCCTTGGATCCTTCCACGTAGATCGGCGTCTCGTGCAGCGCTTCTCGGTTGCGATTTAAGAACAGTACGAATTCGTTGAGTCCGCCGTCGTATTTGAACGAGTTCGAGACGCCGGAGCGCTCGTCGGTCAGCGTGATTTCGATGCCTTTGTTCAGGAACGCAAGCTCGCGAATACGCGATTGAAGAATCTCGTAGTCGAATACCGTCGTCTCCGTGAAGATCTCGGGATCCGGCTGGAACGTTACCGTCGTACCCGTCTCCTGCGACTCGCCGATGATCTTGATATCGTATTGCGGAACGCCTCTGCGGTACTCCTGCTGATAGAGATTGCCATGGAGCTTCACCTGCACGATTACCGATTCGGATAGGGCGTTCACTACCGACACGCCTACACCGTGAAGACCTCCGGATACTTTATAACCTTCGCCGCCGAACTTGCCGCCGGCATGCAGAACCGTCATGACGACTTCGAGCGTCGACTTCTGCAGCTTCGCGTTCATCCCGACGGGAATGCCGCGGCCGTTATCGATAACGGTAACGCTATTATTCTCGTGCACGATGACGTCGATCTTGTCGCAATAGCCGGCCAGCGCTTCGTCGATGCTGTTATCGACGACTTCCCATACGAGATGGTGAAGTCCCTTGGCGCTGGTTGAGCCGATATACATCCCCGGACGTTTGCGAACGGCCTCTAAACCTTCGAGTACCTGTATCTGACTTTCGTCATACGTGTGCTGTTCCAAAGACATGCAAGCTCACTGCTCCTTTCGACTGCTCTTCCAGTTACTTATCCATTCGCCGCAAAATGATGCGCTCGTTTCTTAAGCGTTGAGGATGAAATAGGCGAATAATAGATTTTTTTCTTCGTGACGACGATGGACTTCGGCTCTTCCTCGCCGATCGTCTCGACGTCCTTGCGCTTATGGGCACCCGCGACGAATTGTTTGGAAAGCTTGGAGGATTGCTCGATCGATATATCAAAGATGGCTACAAGCTCTACGGCTCTAATAATCTTCTCTCCGCCCAGATGGATGTACATGGCCCCTCCGCCTCTCTATTCCGCTCGTTATACGGTGACTCTGCCTTCGCGCACATAATAGATACCGGCATCGTGGAGCTTGCTCGTGTTGACGCTCTCCAGGCCGGTCGTCGTAATAAAGGTCTGTACCTTGCTTTGAAATGTTTCGATGAGCTGCGTCTGCCGATTCTGATCAAGCTCCGACAACACGTCGTCGAGCAAGAGCAGCGGATATTCGCCAATCTCTTCGTGTATGAGCTCAATCTCTGCCAGCTTGAGCGATAGGGCCGTCGTGCGCTGCTGCCCCTGCGATCCGAATACTTGCGCTTCCTTGCCGTTGATGAAGAAAGCCAAGTCGTCGCGATGAGGTCCTGCCAAAGTAACGCCTCTCCGAATCTCCTGATCTTTCACTTGTGATAACTTTAACATAAATTGATCAAATAAAACAGATTCATCTTGCGCCGCGTCCGCGTCGAAGGACGGCCGGTATTCGATCGTGAGCTTCTCCGCGCCGTTCGTAATGCCTGCATGGATCTGTTCCGCGAAGATTTGCAGTTTATGTATAAAGTGTTTCCTTTTTTTCATGATTTTAACACCGTGCTCGGCAAGCTGCATATTCCATACTTCCATCATCGTCGCGTTGACCGATCCCGGACCCGCGCCCTTCAGGTAATTGTTGCGCTGCTGGAGCACCTTGCCGTATTGCTGCAGCGTATATAGATAGCCGGGCTGCACCTGCCCGATCTCCATGTCGAGGAATCGGCGGCGCACGCCCGGCGTGCCTTTCACTATCTCAAGATCCTCCGGCGCGAACATCACGACGTTGACCGAGCCGATAAAGTCGCTCAGCTTACGCTGTTCGAGACCGTTGATCTTCGCTTTTTTGCCTTGCGCGGAGAACATAAGGTCGAGAGTGACGTTGCCGTAGCGCTTGTCCACCGC
>JAQSXN010000132.1 GCA_029256665.1 Paenibacillus sp. | reverse complement strand
ACGGCTACGATATTCGTCACGGAAGGGAGATAATAGACAACGCGAAACGCTTTGAAGATGCGGGACGTGCCCAGGTTGATCAACAAAGCGATGGCAAGCGAGAATAAGATAACGAGCGGCACGCCGATCGCGACGTAGAACAACGTATTCAGAATCGCCTTTAGGAACACGGGATCCTTGACGACTTCCACGTAGTTGTCGAATCCGATGAATCCGACCCGGTCCAAATTGGCCAATCCCCCGAGGTCCATATCCGTGAAGCTGATCACGAGCGCGACCATGATGGGCACGATGGAGAACAAGGTGAGCAACAACAAGGTTGGCGCGATAAAGACATATGGAGCTTGCTTATTCAGAAAACCCTTCATCCGGAATAGTCACTTCCTTCTTTCATGCCGTGGCAAATATAGGAGCGGGCCGGCCTTAAGCAGCCGGCCCGCTTCGTTTCGCTGAAGGCGTCCGCGGCCTAAGCCGGGGCGCCTTCAAGTTTTTAAGCTGGTCTAACGAAAGTTATTTCATGAATTTCACGGAATCCGCGTTGAAAGCCTCAAGCTCTTTCTTCACGTCCATGTTGTTGCGGTAGATGACTTCGAAGTGCTTCACGTAGCTCTGGCTGATTTGCGACCAAGCCGTAATGACCGGCATTGGCACGGCGGCGTTCAGCTGCTCGCCGATAACATTGTAGAACTCGTTGTTTTTCAGGGAGTCGTCTTCCCAAGCAGCCGTGGCGGCAGGCAAGGAGCTCGTGCATTCCATCCATTTCAGCTGCGTTTCGGCTTTGCTCATGAAAGCAACGAATTTCGCTGCCGCGTCTTTGTTTTTCGAATATTCGAAGATCGACAGGTTGGAGCCGCCGAGCAGCGACGTGTTGTTTTCTTTCTTCGGAAGAACGGCCATGGACCATTTGCCTTCGATGTCGGCCGCCTGGTCTTGGATCAGCTTGATCATCCAAGGTCCGCTGATGAACATCGGCAGGATGCCTTCTTTAAACGCCGGGATGATGTCGAGCCCGAGATCCTTCGGCGCCGAACCGTTCTGGTAGAAGCTGTTGATGTATTCGACCGCTTCGACGAATTTGTCGCTCGCGAAGTCGGGCTGGCCGTCTTGCGTGAACCATTCCGCGCCGTTCTGGCGGGCGAACATAAAGCCCAGGGATTGTTCCTTCGGATCGATGCTGATGCCGTACTTGCCGTCGCCGCGAGCCGCCAGCTTCTGCGCCGCGTCGGACAGCTCTTCCCAAGTTTGAGGAGCTTGGTCGTAGCCGACTTCCTTCAGCAGATCGGAACGGTAATAGAGAACGCGAGTCTCGACGTACCATGGCGAGCTGACGTATTTGTCTTCGTACGTGCCCGCTTCGACGGCGCCCGCGTAGAAGTTCTCCTGCTTCAGCTCCGGATATTGCTCGGCGTAAGGAGCCAAGTCGGCGAGCGCGCCTGCGTCCGCGAATTCCGGAATCCACGACGAACCCATTTGGATGACGTCCGGGCCTTTCTTGGAGGCGATCGCCGTCAACAGCTTCTCATGGCCTTGATCCCAAGGCAGCGCCTGCGTTTCGATTTTGATATTCGGGTTTTCTTTCGTGAACTCCTCCGCGATCTTCGGAAGCGTCTTCGCTTCTTCGCCCATGCCCCAAACGGTCAGCGTCACTTTCTCGTCGCCGCCGTTGCCGCCGTTCGCGCCGCCTTCCGCATTGTTGTTAGCTCCGCAGCCCGCCAGCAATCCAGCGCTAAGCGCGGCGACCGTCATCAGTTGAATCGTTTTTTTCATTGTGTTAACCCCTCTCGAAGATTAAGTTATAATGGATTGTTTTGGATATTTCGTTATTAACCCGATATTTCTGGTTTCAAGCACAACATGATAAGAAAACTTGACTCGAAGCGAATACACCTCCATGAATAGAATGTCCTGTCCGACCCTCATTAATGTTCCAAACATAAAAATACCATTCTTTTCGGTGAAACGTTTCGATTATTTGAATATGTGGCCTGATGCACTACTAACAAGTTGGTGTTTGACTTTATCGAAACGTTTCGAATCGATTATATTTCAAATTGTAACCGTAATCAAGAGGCAATTTTATAATCATCGAAACGTTTCGAGAAAGAAATTCGCTTAGCCCGCGCCAGGCTTGCTTACATTTGGGTTTTCACCATTTGCGATATTGCTTCCATATATTTCATTGCCAATTCCGTGCAACTACTCTCCTCCTCCGGCGTCTAATCTAATAGATTCCGAAAAGGAGAGTGGTAGATTACTTTATGTGGAAACCAATGAGTCTGCTTACGGCATTGCTAGTGGCGGCGGGAAGCATCCTCTCGCCCATGCCGGCAGCAGAGGCGGCACCGGCTAGCCAGATGACCAAATACCGCGTGTATCAGAACGACAAGGCGCTCAAAGAATTCGCCACGGAAGCTCAGGCCTTGTATTACGCCAAACATTACAGCTACAGCCATGTCGAAACGATCGCGAACCGTACATGGACTTGGGACAACTTCCCTCGGTACAAGGTGTATCAAAGCGGACGGTCGACTTCCAAGATGGAGTTCCAAACCTACAACCAAGCGCTGGCCTATGCCAAAACGCTAAAAAACGCGAGCGTTCGCGATCTGGAGAACGTCGGCTGGAAGTACGATACATACCCGGACTACCGGCTTTATCAAGGCGACAACACACTACCTGGCTGGACGTTCCGAACGCTGGACGAAGCAAAGAAGGAAGCCTCGAAGTGGGGCAACGCGCATATTATCGAACTAGCATCCGGCAAGTGGGTTTGGGACAACTTGACGGCCGCGCAGGTCAAGGCGCAAGGCGGGGCGCCGGCGGCGTACGATATCGTCGTGGACGGCGCCGTCGTGGAAGGCCAGAAACGATATTCGTTTCTACGGAACGCGGTGAACGCGGCAGATGATATTCCGGGCAGCGAGATTATGAATACGGTTACCGGCAAAGTCGTGCAATCCAATATCAAGACCTACGAGCTGTGGCAGAACGATACGCTCGTCCGTTCCTACCTGGGATTGCGCGATGCCGTCAAAGGAGCTTCGGCGCTCGCCAACGCGCAAGTCGTACAATCGGGCGCCGTGTTATGGTCCGGCAAACCCTATCTCGAGGTGTATCAAGGCGACAAAAAAATTAATGCCTACAACAAATTAAGCTCGGCCTTATATTACGCCAAACATTATGCCAACAGCTCGATCCGCACGCTTGACGGACGCGTGCTTTGGAGCAATGCGACAACGCTTCAATTTCTGGGATGGAACGGCAGCAGCGCCGTCTCGACGATTCTGAGCCATGTCGCGAATACGCAGGGACTGTCATACGATTCCCCTACCTGGTTCGAATTAAAGGACGCGAGCGGCGCCTTGATCGATTCGTCCGATGCCTCCGTCGTGAAGACGCTGAAGGATAAAGGCACGTTGCTGACTCCGCTGGTGCATAACGGATTCAACCGCAAGATGACTTCCGAATTTCTAAGAAGCTCGGCCGCGCAATCCAAGTTCATTACGGCGCTGGTCAATAAGTTAACGGCGCTTGGCGTACACGGCGTCAATCTGGATTTCGAAGAAGTGGCCGGCGCGGATCGTACGTTGTACACGACTTTCGTTAAGGCGCTGACGACCGCCGCGCATGCCAAAGGACTCAAAGTGTCCATCGATCTGCCGCGAGGCGACGTAAGCTGGAACCATCTGACGGCATACGATCACGCGGCTTTGGCCGGCATCGTCGATATGATCATGATTATGGCCTACGACGAACATTGGAAGGGCAGCACGGAGCCGGGCTCGGTCGCGGGACTTCGTTGGGCGGAAGAAGGCGTCAAGCAGTTCTTGGATTATGGCGTTCCGAGAAGCAAGCTGATGCTTGGCATACCGTTCTACGTTCGCGAATGGCGCATCGACCCGGCGGGCAAGATGGTCGACAATCGGGCAATTCTGATGAAGGATCTTCCCAAGCTAATTGCGGACACCAATGCGGTTGGCGTATGGGATGCCGAATCCGGCCAGACCAAATATACGTATGCCAAGGACGGACATACGCATGTATTTTGGGCGGAGACGCACAATACGGTACTTGCTCGGATCGCGATCGCCAAGAAATACGACTTGGCCGGCGTTGCCGCCTGGAGACTCGGCTACGAAGACGGCGAGCTTTGGACGAAGATGCTGCAAGCCAAATAATGCGCAAGAGCCCCTCGCGAGGGGCTCTTCTTCGTTATTCCGGCTTCTCCTCTTCTTTCCACGGCGGGTTGCCGTTTTTCTTGGCCGTGTTGATAATCCAATTGACCATGAGCGGCACGATGACCGTCATCGCAGCGCATACGAAGCTTAACATGGACGGAATTTGCCCGATGTCCATAAACTTGCCCATCCCTTTCCCCCTATCTTTGCTCGCTATTGTTAATGGAACCGATCCGCCTGATTTGGGGTTTCACGGTCACTTCGATATCGCTGCGTGAGTAGTGGTTGATTCCGCTGTCCCAATTCTCATACAACGATTTCCATAATTTAGGATGTCTTTCCTCCAGGTGATTGCCCAGGCCCAATATATCCTTTTTCAATACCTTTTGCGACTTCTTAATCGTTTGGTCCGTCAAATGAAGAATGGCTTTTTCAATATTTTCATGGAGACTCGCCAGCACGTCATCGCTCAAATAATTGAGTCGTTCGTAGGATTCGAGCAAGCTTCCTTCCACGTCCAGCTCGATCGTAAACCGGATATGCCCGGGATCGCTCGTATCCGCCTTGATCCGACGTCTAATCTCTTCGACTTTGTACACGAGGAGACTGTCGTTCACGCTGACTTCGATTACGCCTTCACTGATGCCGCGCCGCAAGAAGTTGTACCCTTCCGTCTCCTGCTCGTCGAGAAAGCCGGACAAATTGTTTTTGGATCCGTTCATGACGGCAGCTCCTACCAATGAGATGAACCGATCCTTCTCCGTTACCATCTGCACGATAAAACTCTGTTTTTTGAGCAAAAATTCATGGATGTCGCCGATCCGCGTCTCCGGCACCATCCTGAAGCTGTCTTGGTTCTTGGATATGGACTGGATGAACGTGACCGGCGTCTTCTCCCCTTGCGGCAAAGTATCCAGCGCCTGCTTGGCCTCTCCCTTCGCGATCATGATCGCGACGCTGCGACGAGCGTCGTTATTGCGAAGGAAATAGTCCAGCATGTTCGCGAAACCGTATTCGGTGCGAGCCACCGCCTCGGAAATCACGACGATCTTGAGATGCTCGAAGAACGGCGTGCGGCTCGTCATGACGGACATCTTGGCGATCACGGACAGGATGCTGTTCCCTTCAAGCGTAATGTTAAAGTACGCATCGCCCGCTAGGGAACCGCCGGATTGCCCGGTTTGCTTCAGCCCCGCCGGTATGACCTCCTGAAAGGTCACTCTAAGCGGCTGCTTGGTTCCCGGTTTCTTGTCCTCTTCCCGTTGAACGCCCGCGTCGATCGCGATGCCGGTCACGAACCCCCGTTGCTCGAGCTCGATCCGGTCCCAGCAACCCGCGAGCGGGAGTATCGCCAACCATAACGCGAGCGTCAGGCCAACGCGCTTAACCATGGGTTCTCACCTCTCGCAATTTGGCAAGGCCTAAGACGATCATCGGGAGGGCGATCGCGCCGAACAAGCCCGAATAACTGATCCATACGCCTAGATTCGATAACTGAACGATATTTTGCGGAGCCATCGAGATTAAAAAGATGATCGGCGTGATGATATACAAAATTTTTTGTTTTTGAAGCGGCATGAGATGGCGGAACGATAGTACCGATACGTCCAGCGACAACGAAGTCGTGGCGAACGTGGACACGAGCCAGAAGATCAGAAACAGCGATTCGAGACGCTCGAAGAATTCTCCCGGCACGCTTACCTCCCGCGCCAGCTCGATCGTCGGATACATGATGTTCTGCGTCACTTCGAACGAGAACACGCCTATCGAAAAAATATAGACGAATATGTAAAGGACGGTGGCGATCAGAACCGCGAATACGGCCATTTTCGGCGCTTTGGACCGCTGCCGCGTCAAACCCGCATAGAATAGGACGACTTCGAACCCCAGAAAGGAAAACACCGCTTCCTTCGATCCATCGAGCAAATTCGACCAGCTGGCGGAGAAGATCGGCAATAATTTGCTGAATTCAAACAGGTTTGTCCCAAGCAGCAGGAAGATGCCCGTCACGACGACGACAAACGGCAGGAAGATAACCGTTAGCCTGATCAGTCCCGTTCGGGAACCGGACACCGCGAAGATAACGACTAGAATAAAGCTAACCGATATGACCTCCAGGGGCGTACGCTCGAACAGAAATTGTTTGGCTAGCTCGGCGACGGAACGGGAGATATAGGCCGTGAAGGCGCTATAATACAACAAATAAAAAATCGCGATGACATAGCCGGTAGGCCTGCCTCCTACGTAAGCCGCGAATTCCAAATAACTTCGGTTATGGAATTTCATCGTCAGCTTGGCAGCGAGCCATGCAAAACCCATGGCCAGAGTGCCCGCAAAGAGGATCGAGATCCAGCCGTCCGACGATTGGGTCGCCTGCGCGATCGATCGCGGCAGCGTCAGAATGCCGACTCCGATGATAAGCGTACTGATGACGAAGACGAGCTCCTTCTGTCCGATCAACTCGTCCCCGTATTCCCAGTTATTCATGCTCATACCGAATCACTTCCTTTTTGGTGGCATCTTGTCTTTATCCTCCGTCTGCAGCATTCTGGGACGCTTTCTTAAATACGTAACGGGAGAACGAAGAATAAGATCTCTCCAGTCGCCGGGGAGCATGGGAGAAATCGGAGTCAAATACGGCACGCCGAAGCTCTTCAGATTGACCAAGTGGATGAAGATGATCAGGAAGACGAGCACGACGCCGAACAATCCCATCACGGAAGCCGCTATCATGATCACGAATCGCAAGATCCGAGTGACGATGCCGAACGTATAGGAGGGCAGCGTAAACGATGCGATGGCCGTTACCGCGACGACGATAACCATAACGGGACTCACGATGCCCGCGGAGACGGCCGCTTCTCCGATGACGAGACCACCGACGATGCCGATCGTCTGACCGATCGGCTTAGGAAGCCTGACCCCGGCTTCCCGCAGAATCTCCAGCGTGATCTCCATAAGCAGCGCTTCAATAAATACGGGAAACGGCACCCCTTCCCGGGCGGAAGCGATCGAGAACGCAATGTTGGACGGGATCATGCCGTGATGATATTCCGCAAGCGCGATATAGAACCCGGGAAGGAACGTCGCGACGAACAGGGAGATAAAGCGAAGATTGCGGATTAAGCTGGCAATCAGCCAATGCTGGTAATAGTCCTCCGGCGAATTGAAGGCCGCGGCGATCGTGATGGGCATGACAAGCTGGAACGGCGTGCCGTCGACCAGCAAGCCCACTTTCCCTTGCATCAGGGAACCGGCGAATTTATCCGGACGCTCCGTATCCATGATTTGGGGAAACGGCGAGATAAAGCTGTCCGCGATCCACTGTTCGATAAAGCCGGAGCCCTCCACGTCGTCGACATCGATGGTCAACAGCCTTCTTTTCACTTCCTCAACCAGCTTCGGATTAACGATCCCCTCCATATAAGCGACCATCACTTCTTTTTTCGTTCTGGAGCCAAGGTAATACGAATCAAGCCTTAGCGACGGATCTTTGATCCTTCTGCGCACGAGAGAGCTGTTTGTTCGGATATCCTCGGTAAAGCCGTCTTTGGGCCCGCGAATTAGCGATTCTGTCTGGGGCTCTTGAATCGGGCGGCGCAACCAGCCTTTGCTGCCGATTGCGAGTCCATGCCCCGTACCCTCCAGCATCACAAGCGTGTCGCCGCATAGGATAACTTGAAGCGCATCGTACATATCGTGAATCGAATGGACCTCTTCCAGCGGCAAAACCTCGTCTTTTAACTTTTTGATCCATTCATTTCCATTTTTCACAAGCAATGCGGATGGCGAGGCTGCGTAATCGACAATCGGTTTCATCAGATATTCGTGCACGAGCGTTTTATCGATCATGCCATCCAAGTTCATTAAGACCAGTTTGAACCGGCTGGGTCCAAGCTCGATTTCCTTCGTCATCAGGTCGCCCGGCGCGTTTAAACGATAATAGATATAATCGACATTTTGCTGCAGCAGACTCGACAGCTTCCTTGAATCCTTTTCCCGTGATTCTTTGCCGGCTTGTTCCATATTGATTGATTTCCGCTGCGCGTATGAATTTTTTTTCAAGCCGTCTTCACCGCTTTCGGTCGCTTTACGTACAGTTATTGCCCAGTCCGTTCACTTTGAAACTACGTTTTTCGATCGAATTCGCTATATTACGACAAAATAACGGCAGCACAAAAACCAGCTAATACTTGTCAAGCATTTAGTATTGGAGCGGGGCAGTTTAATTGGTATACTAATTTCTAAGCACGACAAATAACCTTCATTGGCGT
>JAQSXN010000131.1 GCA_029256665.1 Paenibacillus sp. | reverse complement strand
GGACAGATCGAAAGCCGCCGCTTGCTTGGCGCCAAGCTTATTTTGCAGCAGACAAGCCGTCGAAGGGAAAAACATATCCGGCGTAATCGTGGCCACCAAGATCAGGTCGAGTTGTTCGGCCGTCAATCCGGCGGCATCCAGCGCGCGTTTCGCCGCTTCGTACGCAAGATCGGAGGTCGCCTCCGTTTCCGCCGCCAGACGGCGCTCGCGGATGCCTGTCCGGGTGACGATCCACTCGTCGTTCGTTTCCACCATCCGTTCCAATTCTTGATTCGTAAGAATACGTTCGGGCACATATTTGCCCGTCCCGATAATGCCGACAGGATGCAAACTCATCATCAAACACTCACTTCCCGTTGATTTCTGCGGTTATCGAGTCGATTAGCCGCGCCTCGAGCGCCGCTCTCGCCTGCCTGACCGCATTTTTGACCGCTACGACGTCGGATGAGCCGTGGCACTTCACCACCAGACCGTTAAGTCCGAGCAGCGGCGCGCCGCCGTGTTCTTTGTAATCCATTTTTTTCTTGAGTTGCTTGAGTCTTGGCAGCATGATGGCAGCGGCGACTTTCGTCAACACCGATTGGCCGAAAGCGTCCTTCAGCGATGCAAAGATCGTGCCGGCCGCTCCCTCCATCGCTTTGAGCATAATATTGCCCGCAAAACCGTCGCAGATCAACACGTCGCAATTCCGGTTCAGCACGTCGCGAGCCTCTACGTTGCCGATAAAGTGGATCGGCGCTTTCTCCAGCAATTCGAAAGCCGCTTTCGCCGCCTCGTTGCCCTTCATGGCTTCCGTGCCAACGTTCAGAAGCCCTACGCGAGGCTTGTCCATGCCATGCACCTTGGAGCGGTAGATGCTGCCCATGATGGCGTATTGCAGGAGATGCTCCGGCTTCGCGTCCATGTTGGCGCCAAGATCCAGCGCGAGTACGCCCTTATCATCCATCGTGGGAAGCATCGGCGCCAGAGCCGGCCGCTCGATGCCGTCCATTCGGCCCACGATAAGCAATCCCGTCGCCATCAGAGCTCCGGTGTTGCCTGCCGAGAGCATCGCTTCGGCTCGCCCTTCCTTGACCAGAGATCCGGCAACAACCATCGAAGCGCTTTTCTTCCTCCGCACGGCCCGCACGGGTTCGTCATCCGGACCGATCACGTCATCGGCGTGATGAATCGTTATATTGGCAGGTTTGGCGTCTCCGAGCAGCTTCTCGATCGTTCCTTGGTCGCCGACCAGAAGCAATTCCGTATCCGGCCATTCCGCAGCGGCTTCAAGAGCTCCCTTCACGATCAGCCCCGGCGCGTTGTCTCCGCCCATGGCGTCAATCGCGATCCGCATAGCTCCCGCCTCCTTTATCCTCAGAATTGCCCGCAGAGCGGAAGATGACGAAGTTGCCTTGGAACACCATCTCGTCACCCACATAAGTAAACAGCTCGACCTTGGACTTGCTCCGCTCCCCCGAGATCGAACGGACGTAAGCCTTGGCAATGCACTTCTCCCCGAGCCGCACCGGCCGGATAAAGCGGATGTCCGCTGTGACCGTCAGCGCGATCGCATCGTTAATGACGGCGACCGCGAGCGAGTTCGCTTGCGCGAAGACATGATGTCCCCGCGCGATGGAAGTGCGAGAGAAGACGTGCTCGTCGCGAATTTCGAAGATGGAGATGCCGCTCTTGTCGAGCTCTAGATCCACGATCTCCCCGATAACCTCGTGCAGCGGCAGCGACTTGACGGAATCGTAAGAACGCTCCGCCATCAGCTTCATCCGCTCTCTAAGCTCGGGTATGCCAAGCTCCATCCGGTCCAGCCTGATCGTCTGAATGCTGACCTTCAGCAGACGGGTAAGCTCCCGATCCGTTATGAAAGGATTGTCTTCTATATGCTGGGTCAGCTGCTGATGCCGCTGCCGCTTGGGCATTCGGTCCATGATCGGCACCGCCTCCTGAGCTTCAATAAGTTATATGTAAAAGATTACGATTTATCACCTGGTACTAAAACAGTATATAAAAAAAACGTCCCCGACGCAATGCGCCGAGCGGAAACGGTTGTCGACGTCCCTTGATGTCGAGGCGCGTTTCATGACGAGAAGTGCAGGTCAAGTGCGGAGAAAACATATTGCTTACCTCTATTTTCAAAAAAATAGCACCTCATCGCGAGATGAAGTGCTATCGTTCCCGAGATCCGTCCTATTGGGAAATGATCTCTTTCGTTTTGTAATATCCGCACACTTTGCATACGTGGTGAGCCAATTTGAGCTCTCCGCACTGTTCACATTTCACCATGCCCGGTATTGCCAGCTTGAAATGCGTGCGACGTTTGTCGCGGCGAGTCTTGGATGTTCTACGTTGAGGTACTGCCATCTTTCCCACCTCCTTAGTGAAGTTCCGGATTTGATCACGAAGCGTATCAAGCAGCATATTCGACATCGAATCTTGAACTCAGTCGGAACTTCCGGTACTCACGTAGCGCTGCTACGCTCCGTTCCTCAGTTCTCGGCTTCGTCCAACCTTCTCGGTGCTGAAATCCGAAACAAGTAATTAAAACTCTAACTAATCCTTAAACAAGTCCTTGAGCGCCGCGAAACGAGGGTCGATCTTCTCGTTGTTGCAGCTGCATGTGTGCTCATTCAGGTTCTGACCGCATGCCTGGCACAACCCTTTGCAATCTTTGTCGCAAAGCGGCGCGAACGGCATGAAGAGCAGAAGCGACTCTTCCAGATAAGGCTTAAGGTCCAGCTTGTCTCCCGGCAATTCAACGTAATCGTCGTCCCCGCCATCGTCTGACTCGTCGTCTTCCGATGGATCGTCGCCCCCGAGCTTAAACTGCTCGTAGAACGGGATGACCGTATGCGCGCTAGTCGATTCCAGACATCTGGAGCATGCCAGCTCCAAATCCGCTGTAAGCTCGCCCTCGGCGGTAACGTAGCCGTCGTGGCCCGTCACTACGACCGATACGCGCAGCGGCCCCGCCTGAATGACGTCCGAACGTCCCTTGAACAGTTCGCTTACATCCAGGTCTTCCTTAACTGTTGTCTTTAAGCCTTTGGACATCATCTCTCGCATATGAAACAACATATCATCACCCCAAACAAACAAAGATTATTATATCCATTCGCCTAGCGTTTTGTCAACAATTTCACGTAAAGCTTATTTACTTGACACCCATCGCCGCCGCCAAGACCGACTCCCTGCAACGGCATGCGGCCTTTGTGTTATAGTGGAAGGAACATCCAATGACAGAGAGGATTCGAAACATGCGCACAGTTGGGCTCATCGTCGAATACAACCCGTTTCATAACGGACATTCTTATCATCTGCAACAGTCGCTCAAAATAACGGAAGCCGACGCCGTTGTCGCCGTCATGAGCGGCAATTTCCTGCAGCGCGGAGAGCCGGCGCTCGTCGACAAGTGGACGCGGACGCGCATGGCGCTTGCCGGCGGCTGCGATCTCGTCATCGAGCTGCCCGTCGCGTACGCCACGCAAGCTGCCGAATGGTTCGCCTACGGCGCCGTATCGCTGCTCGAAGCGACGGGCATCGTTGACGCCTTCTGCTTCGGGACCGAGAGCGGACGCCTGGCTCCGCTGCAGCGGGCGGCCGAGCTTGCGTCGGACGAGCCCGCCCCGTTCAAATTGATGCTGAAGCAGCGGTTGGACACCGGCGTTGCGTACCCGCAAGCGTACAGCGGAGCGATTGCCGAATATGCGGCTCTGCATGGCGACTCGGAGGCCGCCGGATTTCCCTTCGATCAGCCGAACCATACGCTCGGCTTACATTATTTGATCGCCCATCGACGTCTCGGCGGCAGAATGATTCCTTATACCATTGCAAGAGAAAAGGCCGACTATAACCAATCGACGATTACCGACGCGCGCATTGCGAGCGCTACGGCGATCCGAAAGCAGCTGCTGGAGCAGCGGACATTGCCGGATATCGCGCCGTTCGTGCCTGCATCGACATTCGACCTGCTGGCCGAGTGCGCGAAACAACGACGTACGCCCGTCAGCTGGAACGATTATCTGCAGCCCCTCTTGCATAGCCTTGTCACGCGCAACGCCGGTCAGCTCCGGCAGCTTCACGAAATATCCGAAGGGCTGGAGCATCGTCTGCTCCAGAGCCTGCCGCGGCTCGCGAACGATGGCTTCGAGTCATTGCTCGGATTGCTGAAGACCAAGCGGTATACGCGCACGAAACTGCAGCGCGCGCTGTTATCCGTGCTGCTTGGCCACGCAAAAACGGATTTCACGGCGGACAGGCTGCGCGCTGGCGCCGAATATTTGCGCGTGCTCGGGTTCAGCGGCAAAGGAAGGGAGCTTCTCAAGCGGATGAAACGAACCGCATCCGTCCCCGTTTTAATGAGCGCCGCACGGCCGCCGGAGCCTTATCGTTATTTGGAGCTCGATACCGCGGCAAGCGCCGCCTACCTGCTAGGCGTTCCGGGCGCGGCTCCGGGCGAAATGTTCCGCGATTACAGGGATGCCCCGATCATGACGTAAGATATTTCCGCTTATCCTTGGCGTCCCTTGGCCGCATAGCTGTCGATGGCCTGCACGGCCTCCGCGATCGTGCCGACGCCAATGATGACGGTATCGCTGCGAAGACGTTTGGCGGTCTTCTTGGCTTGTTCCTCGTTCCCTTTAGGGACGAGGAACAGATCGGCGCCGCCTTGGCTGACGGATACCGTCTTTTGCTTCACGCCGCCGATCGCGCCGATGCCGCCTTGCGAGTCGATCGTACCCGTAGCCGCGATTCGCAAGTCATGGGTTAAATCGCCTTCCGTCAGCAGATCGATCGTTTGCAGGGCAAATACCAAGCCGGCGGAAGGACCTCCGATCTCATCCGCCTGTATGGTAACCGCGTTCTTCTTGTGTTCCGGCACGATCTTGCCTTCTACGATATGATAGGGAACGCTTGCGAATTCGTACGCGGCCTGCAACGCCGTCTCTTGTGAGCTGCTCATGACCGCGTGAATGCGGTCCACGTATTGCTTCTTCGATTGCCCGCCGAATACTTCTCGCTTCAAGCGCACATCCTTGTCCCGATCGACGCCCGCCTTAATGACGCCCCATAGATTAGGACCCGTCAGCCGCACGGCCGTCAAAACGAACGAACCCGTCATCCCCTCGTTATCGGTTTGCCCGCTTTCGGCGGCATCCGGCGGCAGGCTCCCATCGCCCCCCGCATTCTGCAGCTTCACCAACTGCCGGACGGGCACCACGATGCCCGGCTCGTACACGACATAAGGAGTCGGAGCATAGAGCAGCAGCCACATCGCGAGCGCCGTCGTTCCGGCCGACGCCAGCATGCGCCTAGCGACGGCACCTTTCTCCTCCATATTCTTCCCCCATTCACGTTCGGCGACGGCGTTCTTCGCCAGGTCTAACTTGTCCGAGATCGGCGTACATATGAACGAGCACGTATGTCCGAAAGGAGCAAAGCGGCCATGATCAGAACTACCGCGTTCGCCATCCTATCCACACTTCTCGTCGGTGCCATCATCGTGCAGCCGGACGCTTCTTTCCAAGCTTCTCTGCAAGGATTAACCGTCTGGTGGAACATCGTGTTCCCCGGTCTGCTTCCTTTTCTTGTCCTCTTCGAAATCATGCTTGCGTTCGGACTCGCCCATGGCATGGGAGCTTTGCTGAATCCCTTCATGCGACGATCGTTCGGCTTGCCGGGCGAAGCGGCGCTGCCCCTTGTCATCGGTTGGCTCGGCGGATATCCGGCAGGCGCGGAAGCCGTCGCCAAACTTCGAAAGCGCGAGCTGGTGAACCGAAAACAAGGCCAACGGCTGCTTGCCTTCGCCCAAATGCCCAATCCGCTGTTTATGCTGGTCATCGTGGGAGCCGGTTTTCTGCACAAGCCCCTTGCCGGCGTTCTAGTAGCGGGAGCCGTATGGTTGTCGGCCGTTTGGCTGATGTTCCTCGATTCATTATTCCGATCCGATCGCTCCAATTCTTCGCAATCCGAGCCTATTCGGAACGGCGACGACGTCAAAAAAGACGATCCGGATCCCATCGCTTCCTCTTTGCCGACCAACATCATCCGCAATGCGGCCGCCGCCATGGTCAAGGGACGGGAGAGCGACGGTCGCAGCTTGGGCAAAGTATTAGGCGATTCCGTCGCGGCAAGCGTTCAGAAACTTATGATGATCGGAGGATTTATGATCATCGCCTCCATGATCGCCAAACTCGCGGAGCCGCTGTTCGCGCCTGCGGTTAAGTTGGGGCTTACCTTTGCCGGTCCAGCCCTATTCGAAGGACATCTCGGAGCATACGCGGCGGCCGTGTGGGAGCTGCCCGGCGCGGATATCGCCATGGTTTGCGCCGTGATCGCCGCCGTTGTGTCCTGGGGCGGACTAAGCGGCATCATGCAGACCGGTTATTCCGTCTCCGGCACCGACCTGAAGCTGTTGCCGTTTGTTCTGCACCGGCTAAACCACGCGCTCCATGCGTTCCTGCTCATGCTGCTTCTCTGGAAGCCCGTCGGCGCCGCGTTCCGCAAGCTCGTGCCGAACGCAAGCTTTCCCGTCGTCTCCGGCGGGACCTATTACGACTCGTCCTATGGCGTCCGATTCCCTCCCGAAGCCGTCGAGGCGTCGCAACTGCACGGATTGTGGCTCTATGCCGCCGGAATAGCCCTGGCAGCCGCCGTTCTCGCCTTGCTCGCGTGGACCTCGCTCAAACTATTGGCCGGGAAAACCGTTCGCCATAGATAGCGGAATCGGCTCCCCTTCAAGTAACTACCCTTTGCGCGCCTCGATTTTGGCTTTCAGTCTAGACTCCACCTCGGGGGGCACCAGCTCGCGAACGTCGCCTTGGAACATCGCGATTTCCTTGACGATGCTGGAGCTCAGATACGAATATTTGGGATTCGTCATCATGAACATGGTATCGATCTCCGGGTCCAGCAGATGGTTCGTCGATGCCAGCTGAAGCTCGTATTCGAAGTCGGTCACCGAGCGGATGCCTCTAATAATGACGTCCCCGTCCTTGGATTTCACCAATCGGACGGTCAAATCGCGGAAGCTGTCGATTTCGACGTTCGGAAGATCCTTGGTCACTTCGGCAAGCAGCTCCTTTCGTTCTTCGACCGTGAACAACGGGTTTTTGCTCGTGTTGTTAAGCACGGCCACGACGAGCCGGTCAAATTGTTTGGCCGACCGCCGGATAATGTCGAGATGCCCGAACGTCACCGGATCGAAGCTGCCCGGATAGACGGCCACGCGTTCTCTTTTGACCGCGTTCCCGCCGCTCCCCTTCGCTTCGTCTGCTTGTCCGTTGTCATTGTTCATCGTCACTCGTATCTCCCCCAACTTCGGTGTCATTGCCCTGTATGTACTCATATATCGAAACGGCGATATCGCCGTACTTGGCCTGCCTGGTCTGACGGAATGAATCAAGCGCTTCCGGATAAACCACTTCCGCATCATGCTCCACTACGATAATCGCATCCGGCGCGAGCATTTCCTTTGCCGCCAACTCTTCCATTACGGCATCCATCGTGGTCATCTTATATGGCGGATCGAGGAACACCAAGTCGAATCGAATTCCCCGTTTCGCAAGCGCCTTCAACGCCCGTTCGGCGTCGTTGCGGTAGATTTCGGAAGCTTGCTCCGCACCGGCGGCCGCGATGTTGTGCCTGATAATATCGATGCTGATTTTTTCCCGATCCACGAAAATAACCCGTTCCGCGCCACGGCTCCACGCTTCGATGCCAAGCCCGCCGGTTCCCGCGAACAGATCCAGCGCCGTCCCGCCGTCGAAATAAGGACCGATCATGCTGAAGATCGCTTCTTTCACTTTGTCCGTCGTCGGCCTCGTTTGGTTGCCGGGCACGGCTTTAAGCGGCCGTCCTTTCGCCACTCCGGAGATGACTCTCACTTCAATTGCCCCTTTCGCTGCTATCCCGCCTATCGTACCACACAATTGTTTCGTAAATAAACATGAGCCGTTTTTTTGAACGGGGAATGTATATTCTTTCCGAAACCGGACAAGATAGAATCATCGGCGTCGCGAGATGCCGTAGACAACCGCGGAGAAGACTTACGTTTCCCCATAAGCTCTTCGTCCGGTTTCTCCTCTCCCATGAAAAGGGCGCCCCGAAAGGGGCGCCCGATTTTTTGTTCATTTATACGTTCAAGGCGATTTCGCCTTCGACAGTGTCGCTTTATTGTCCGCCATCCCGTTAGGCTTGCATCCGCTCTCCTTCTCCGTCACGCAATAACAACGAAACTCCCGCCCTTCTCTCCCCCCGAAACTTCCCGAATCTTTGCAAAAGATACAATCGTAAGCCATAATCATTCATTCTCCTTATGTATTTGAGTCGAAATCAAAATTCATTCGCCAATCAATATATGCAGGTTGCGGAGTAAATATGCTCACAACTTTCTCCCCCGCTTTTTCTCTTTAAGTACCCGCAACAACGAATTTCTAAACAAGCTACGCCGCGGCGAGGATGGCCGT
>JAQSXN010000130.1 GCA_029256665.1 Paenibacillus sp. | reverse complement strand
GCTGGACTTCGGCAGCGTTATCGGGACGGGAGAGCCCGAAGATATGCTCAAGGATCCTAGAGTGATTCAAGCCTATCTGGGAATCGAGGAGGAGGTGGCGGCGAGTGCTGAGCATTAAATCGTTACATGTCTCGTACGGAGCCGTCCAAGCGATCAAAGGGATTGATATGGAGTTGGCCAGGGGCGAGGTAGTCTGCGTCATCGGCTCTAACGGCGCCGGCAAATCTTCGTTGCTCCATGCCGTCATCGGCATGGTTAAACCGACTTCGGGCAACATTACTTTCGAAGAGAAGGATATGACGTACGTCTCTGCGTCTCGGACTTCCAATATGGGAATATCGCTAGTGCCGGAAGGCCGGGAGGTGTTCGGCACGTTAACCGTGCTAGACAATTTGCGAATGGGGTTGAAGCGGCGGATCGGCTCCATCTCAAAGGCCGAGTGGGCTCGCGAGCTGGATGCCGCGTTCGAACGGTTTCCCCGGTTATACGAACGAAGGGATCAGCTTGCCTTCACGCTAAGCGGAGGGGAGCAGCAGATGCTGGTGTTGTCGAGGGCGCTCGTGAGCAAGCCAAAGCTGCTACTGCTAGACGAGCCGTCTCTCGGTCTTGCGCCTATTATCGTCAACGACTTGTTCGCCGTTATACGCCAGCTTGCCGACGACGGCATTGCGGTTTTGCTGGTCGAACAGATGGCGCATAAGGCGCTGTCAATCTCGGATCGTGGATATGTCATCGATAAAGGAATGGTCTCTTTCCAGGGCGAGGCGGATATACTCATGAACGATCAAAGAATCATAGAAGCTTATTTAGGGGCTCACTAACACAATCAACAAAAAATAGAGGAGACGTGGCGAAGCTTGAACAACACCGACTTGATTTTGCGTAATGTACGTTTGAACGACGAGTTGCGTCATCTTGTAATCGATCAAGATAAAGGGATGATCATTGCTATTCAATCCGCCGGAGGAGAAGCGGACGAGACGTTTCGGGGTGAAGCAATCGACTGCGAAGGTCTCCTCTACTTGCCGGCCATGACGGACAAACACGTCCACTTGGACAAACATTTTCTTGGTGAACCATGGAAACCTTTGCAGCCATTCGTCACGTTGCCCGGACAGCTCGCGTTCGAAAAAAGAATGCTGTCCTCTCTTCCCACAGCCCCTGTGGATAGGGCTCGCCGTTTGATCGAGCTGCTGCTCCGTCAAGGAACCACAAGCATCCGCACGCATGTAGACGTGGATCCGGAGCTTGGGTTATCCCATCTGGAGGGACTGCTGGAAGCCAAGTCCGAGTCTGCGGGGATGATGGATATCGAGATCGTGGCTTTCCCTCAGCAAGGGTTGCTTCGTTCGGCTTCGATACCCATCATGCGGAAAGCGATGGCAGCCGGCGCCGATTATGTCGGCGGAGTGGATCCAGCCGGACTGGACGGTCGTGTGGATGCGTCCCTTGAATCGATGTTCGAGCTTGCCGCGGAGTTTGGAGCCGGCGTCGATCTCCATCTTCACGATCCGGGTCAATTAGGGTTGTACACGATCGATCGGTTCACCGAGCTTGCCTCCGAGGCAGGCCTTGGCGGGCGGGCGGCTGTCAGCCATGCCTATTGTTTGGGACAGGTCGGCGAAACCGAATTCAGCCGGACGGCGGAGAAGCTGCAGCGGACCGGCGTTGCCATCATCACCAGCGTGCCCATCGACAGGCCGATGCCGCGCGTGACGGGACTGCTGGATGCCGGGGTCGAAGTGTTTGTCGGCTGCGACAACATTCTTGACGCGTGGAGTCCTTTCGGCAACGGCGATTTGCTTGCAAGAGGTTCGAGGCTGGCGGAGAAGGAGGGCTGGATCGTCGACGGCGACCTGCTACGCGTATACCCGCTAATCGGCGGTGCTCCGCTTGTGCCGAAGGCGGGCGACCTGGCCAGCTTCCAGTTGGTTCGGGCGATGAATCCGATGCACGCGATCGCCGCGGCGCCTTGCCGGGAAGCCGTCTTTTCCCGCGGCAGGCTCGTCGGAGGCCGAATGTACGAAACGCGGCTTCGTCAATCTTCGGACAGCTATCAGGCCGTTCAATCTTGACGACGCTCCGAGCTTTTAGTACTATGGAAATGAAATATGGTATTCAGTTCAGTTATAGGCAAGCATGTGGTTATTGCATGCATGGTCTATAATTCTCGGATTGAATCGCGCTTCGCCTCCGCTAGGCAGGCAGCAGCCGATTTACCTTGGGAAGGGGAAATTTTAATGTCTGCAGGTGTTCTTAACTCATAATTAGGACTATATTCGGATTTGGCGCAATACGGCCAAGCGGGCGCTGTTTAATTAACGGCTCGCGGTGGTTTTATTTCGTAATCCGTTCCTAGAGTTGAGAACATGAGGATTTCCGTCTGTTTACCTTAGGGCTAACAGTCTGATCACCGTGCTCTTGCAGCACGGTTTTTTTGCGTTATGGCGAGCATTACGCCATTCGTCGCCGCGATCCTCCAACCCATCGGCCCCGATTCGGGATGGACATGAGCTTCGAGCGCGCAATAGATCGGATTCGCCGCCTTATATAGACAGGAACGGAACGCGCCCGCGTTCTGTTCCTGTCTATTTTTTTAATTTTACAACCAAAGAGGAGCTGTCTAATCATGAACGAACAAACCTTGAGCAAGCTAGAATTCCATAAAGTAAAAGAACAAGTGGCTGGTCTAACGGTATCGCCGGCCGGTCGCAAGCTCGCGGAGGCGATGACTCCAAGCTCCGAATACGGGCGAGTATCCGCTTGGCTGCAGGAAACGGAGGAAGCGGCGAATTTGTTGACCGCCGGCGCCAGCATCCCGCTCTCCGCGATGGAGGGCGTAGACGTTTTCCTATCGCTGCTCGGGAAAGGGAGAATCTACAACGAACAAGAACTGGAGCAGCTTGGCGTCTGGTTAACTTCGGTGGCTCAAATGAAGAAATACATGAACGCCAAGCGGCAGCTCGCCCCGACGATCGCCGGCTATGCGGACTCCATGTACGACTGCCCCGAGCTGCGCGAAGAGCTGCACCGATCGATCCGTTTCGGCAGCTTGACCGATGACGCTAGTCCGGATCTCGCTTATATCCGCCGCCAAACCTATATCGTCGAGGACCAAATCCAAAAACGAATGACGGGCGCCATGGGCAAGTACAAAAGCAGCTTGCAAGAAGCCGTCATCAGCAAGCGAGCAGGGCGATTCGTCTTGTCGGTGAAACGAGAGCTGCGCAAAAACGTGCCGGGCGCCGTGCTTGACGAATCCGCGAGCGGACAGACATTGTTCGTCGAGCCGGTCGAGGTGGCGGAGCTGCAGCTGGAGCTGCATCAGTGGAAAGCGGCCGAGGAGAGGGAGCGAACGATCGTATTATCGCGTCTGTCGGACGAAGCGGAGAAGTATTCCGCCGAGCTGAAGACGAACGTTCAAGCGATGGCGATCTTCGACTTTATCGTCGCAAGAGGCAAATACGCAAAGATAAGCGGAGGGAAACGGGTTCGCCTAGTCCATAAACCTTACATTTCGTTGATCGAAGCTAGACATCCGCTGCTCGGGGAAGGGTGCGTCCCTTTGAACGTGGAGCTTGGCTTGAAGTGGAATCAGCTGATGATCACGGGGCCGAACACGGGAGGCAAGACGGTTACGCTGAAAACGATGGGGCTGCTTGCGGCCATGAATCAATGCGGCTTGCTGGTGCCGGCCTCCCCGGAGAGCGAGCTTGGATTGTTCGCCCATATCGAAGCGGACGTAGGCGACGGTCAGAGCTTGGAGCAGTCGCTAAGCACCTTCTCGTCGCATATCTCCGTGCTGAGAGACATGCTCCGCTATGCGGGCGGCAAATCGTTGCTGCTGCTGGATGAGCTGGCCGCCGGAACGGATCCTTCCGAGGGGATCGCCTTGTCGATCGCCGTACTGGAGCAATTGAAGCGGCAAGGCGCCAAGGTGGCGGCGACGACCCACTTTAACGAGATCAAAACGTTCGCTTCGCGCACGGAAGGTTGTCAGAACGGAAGAATGGCGTTTAACCCGGACACGCTGCAGCCTCTTTATCGCTTGGAAATCGGAGAAGCGGGAGACAGCCACGCGTTCGCGATCGCGAGAAGGTTCGGTCTGCCCGAATCCGTGATGGCGCGGGCGGAAGAGCTGCTTCGTCGCAAGGGCGACGGTGCGTCCCCTTATATTGAAGTGCCCGAGGAACGGCAAGATGCGGCACATGAAGATCGGGATGCCGAAGGTGAACCTTCGTCTTCGAAACGAAAAGAGAAAACCAGTGCCGCTGATATAAAAGATGGCGTCGAGCTGCAGGAGGATGGGGCCCCCGCAGGAAACAGGGGAGTACGCCGATTCGCAAAAGGAGACGTTGTCTGGATCTACCCGCTCAAGCGGTCGGGCGTTGTTTACCGGGAAGCGGATGAGCGGGGCGAAGTTATCGTCCAGGTGCAAGGCGAGAAACTGAAGTTCAACCACAAACGTCTAAAGCCATATATCGCTAAGGAGAAATTGTACCCCGGCGATACGTATGATCTCGACATCGTATTCGAGTCGAAGGAGAACCGCAAAACGCGCCATCTCATGAGCCGAAAACACGTGGAGGGCGTCGAAATCGTCGTGAAACCGGAGGAACGGCTTTAATCCCGGCTTTGAATGACGAGCAGTCGGCCTTCCTTTAACCGAATCCAGCCGCTATCGCCCAACAAGACGTTGCTGATGCCGAGCGACTGGCCAATCGTTAACGTCGCTTCATGAAGCGGGTATTGAAAACCTTCAAGCGTAATGCCGCTTACCGCGTTCGTCAGGGGCAATAGGGATACTTGGGGATGGCATTGCCGCTCGACCAGAGCATCTTGCGATATCGCCGCAATGCGGTTCGTCTCGTCGACAATGGCCGCTGCTATGCCGTTCTCGTCCGCTAATGCGAGCAGGTGGACGTTGGCGAGCGAATGATCGAATCGCGTGCCAAGCGCGCCGAGCAAGACGATGCTCTTCGGCTTCATGTCGAGCGCGAGGCGGAAGGCCATCTCGGTATCGGTAAAATTCTTGTCGATGGGATCGCATTGAATCGTCTTGCCGCTGAGCTCCTTGATCCACGCCAGCTCTTCGGGCGAGACGGAATCGAAATCGCCGATCGCGACGTCCGGCCGAAAGCCTTGCTCGGCCAAAAACAAGGCGCCGCTGTCGGCGCCGATTAGCAGATCGCCTTCTTTTATATATGGAAGGGCCCATTCTCCTAACGAGCCTCCCGTAGTAATCACGATCCTTTGAAGCAATGCATTCAGCTCCCTTTCGTCGCAAGCGCCTATATAGTTTCGCCTCACTAATAATAGTAGGATGTTGCTGATAAACAGTATAGCTTCTGCTTGCCGCGCGGGCAATGCGAAACAAGGCGAAATTTGTCATTGCGGAAGTAGCGGGGCGGCGCTAAAATGGGATAGGATATAAGGCGTCCATTCGCCTACAATGAACGGGAAGCGGGGATTGCGGCGGTGAGCATGGATATTTTCAGCGTCTTCAGCTTGATCGGCACGATCGCGTTCGCGGTCAGCGGCGCCGTGGTGGCAATGGAAGAAGAATATGATATTTTGGGCGTGTACGTACTGGGTCTCGTCACCGCGTTCGGCGGAGGCGTCGTGCGGAACTTGCTCATCGGCATGCCGGTCACGATGCTGTGGAGCCAGGGGTACTTATTCAAGATCGCATTGATTTCCATGACGATCGCTTTTATCTTGCCGGTCCGCTGGATTCTGCGCTGGAGAAGAAGCGAGGCGTTGTTTGATGCGATCGGATTGTCGGCCTTTGCCATCCAGGGCGCTCTGTACGCGACTCAAATGGGACATCCGCTAAGCGCGGTTCTAGTGGCGGCAATGTTAACGGGAATCGGCGGCGGCATTATTCGCGACGTGCTCGCGGGACGCAAACCGCTCGTGCTCAAGGACGAGATCTACGCGGTATGGGCGATGCTGGGAGGATTGTGCATCGGGCTTGGCTGGGCCGAATCGACGATCGAGCTGCTTGTGCTGTTCGCCGTCATTATCGCATTCCGGATGATGTCCGTCTATTTCAAGTGGAGCTTGCCGCGCCGTTCGCTTAGAGGCGCGTTTGCCGCTTCAGCCACGGCTGCCGAGCGTACCAAGAAATTAATGAAGAAAGAGTTGGATTAACGGTGAACGCTAACGAAACAAGCAAAGTGTTGTTCGTCTGTCTCGGCAATATATGCCGCTCCCCCATGGCCGAAGCGGTTATGCGCCATCTGGTCGCGCAAGAGGGATTAGGGGACGCAATCGAAGTAGACTCCGCCGGAACCGGGGATTGGCATCTCGGCCATCCGCCGCATGAAGGGACGCGCGGCCTGCTGGATCGCCAAGGCATCTCTTACGAAGGCATGAAGGCAAGGCTCGTTACGGCCGGCGATTACCGCCGATTCGATTATATCGTGTGCATGGATGCCAAAAACTTGCGAGACGCGCAAATCGTGTTCGGAGAGTCGTCCCAAGATGAAAGCGGGGAGGAGGCGCCTGCGGTCTTTACTTTCATGGAGCTGCTGCCCGATCGCGGCATCGCCAATGTGCCGGATCCGTATTACAGCGGCAACTTCGACGAGGTTTACGAATTGGTGGAAGCGGGCTGCAAGGTGCTGCTGGAGAGAATCAAGGAAGCGCGGCGGGTTTAATAAAAATCGTTCGCGCTAATGTCAATATGAAGTCCGACTAATGAGAAAAACTCCTATCGGAGCACTTCGATGATGAACGACCGCGCTTAAGAGGAAGTTTTTATCGCCAATAGGAATGATTTTCTTTACGCGTTATCGCTTTAAAGAACTTAAACCTTCCTATGTGGTAAGAAGGACCGCTCCGAAGCATAATTCCATGCTTCGGAGCGGTCCTTTATCGGTTGCGTCTTCATGCGTTCGCTTCACTCAACTTCTATAAAGTAGCTTAGCGCCGCCGGGATTTCTTTTTGCCAGAAGCCCCATTGATGTTTGCCTTCCTTCTCCGCGTAGAAGACGCGCGCCCCTTTATGCTCCAGCAGCGCCTTGGCGTTACGGTTGAGCGCGACGAAATCGTGTACGCCCCGGTCCGTCGTTTCGTACTCCGTTTCCTGCAAGCCGACGATCATAAAGATGTCCAGCCACTCCAAATCGTAGTGGCGATCGATAACCGCTTGGGAACTCGCGAAAAACGCGCCGGATAGCGACATGACCCGGGTAAACAGCTGCGGATACTCCAGGGCGATGTGAAGCGAAACGCTTCCCCCTAACGAATCTCCGGCCAGAAGACGATCCTCGGGTTCCGTCCGGACCGGGTAACGCTCCTCGACGAACGGGAGCAGCTCTTCCGCAAAGAAGCGGAGATAGGCTGCGTGACGGCTGCCGTCCGGAGCATATTCGTCGGTCCTGAACGATTTGTCGACATCCACGCCTACGATGATAAACGGTTCAAGTCCTTCGTCCAGTATGAGCTTGGTCGCCGTCGTCGCGACGCGTCCGAAGTTGAAGAAGTCTTCGCCGTCCTGGCAATAGACGACCGGATAACTCAGCAGCTCGTTATAGCCGGGAGGGAGAAAGATGCGCAAGTGGCGTTCCCCTTCGGGCAGGTAACCGCTCTTTACCGATTCTTTCAAAATCGTTCTCTTCAAATATCTATCGTCCGTCATGCTTGCAATCTCCTCTATAAATGGAATGGAATATGGTCATTGTGGGCAAACAATTATAAGGTAATGTAGGACCAGCGTCCCTAGTCAAGCAGTTGTATTATGCTGTTATAGTCGAAAATAGATTCTGTAGCATATACAATTTCTTAACAGAACAGCCCGAATGAGCGAAAAAACAACGGTTTTTTTGTTTTTTGCTTTGACCATTTTCGTTAAACAGGTTTATAATAATTCTATAACAGAGGTACCCGTTTTTCAAATATTTTGATTGAGGTGAGCGTTCATAATGAGCAAACTGCCATACGAAGTTCAGACGGAACCGGTTACGCCAATGTCCGTATTGTCGCTCGATGGAGACGTCGTAAATCCGGATCTGCTGCCGGAATTGACGGACGAGCAACTGAAAGAAGTCATGTACCGCATGGTATTTACCCGCACGTGGGACGAACGTGCCGTCAACCTCGGCCGTCAAGGACGTCTCGGCTTCTATGCGCCGGTATCAGGCCAGGAAGCATCCATGATCGGAAGCGAATACGCCTTGAACAAAGACGATTTCATCTGCCCTGGCTACCGCGACATGCCGCAGCTGGTGTGGCACGGTCTTCCGATGTACCAGGCATTCTTATATTCGCGCGGACATCAAGCCGGCGGTCAAATTCCGGAGGACGTTCACGTCCTGATGCCGCAAATCATCATCGGCGCGCAAATTCTTCACGCGACTGGCGTTGCCATGGCGTTCAAGAAGAAGGGCGAGAAGCGCGTTGCCATTACTTATACGGGCGACGGCGGTTCCTCCGAAGGCGACTTCTACGAAGGCTTAAACTTCGCCGGCGTCTACAAGCTGCCCGCGATCTACGTCGTACAAAACAACGGTTATGCCATTACGACGCCTTACTCGAAACAAACGGGCGCATTGTCCGTCGCGCACAAAGCGGTTGCCGCAGGCGTTAAAGGCGTTCAGGTCGACGGCATGGACGTTCTGGCCGTTATCAAAGCCGTTCGCGACGCTGCAGAGCGTGGCCGGAGCGGCGAAGGCGCTACGCTTATCGAGCTGCTGACTTACCGTTTCCGTCCGCACTCCATGGCCGATGACACGACCAAATACCGGACGAAGGACGAAGAAGCCGAATGGGCGCTGAAGGATCCGCTTATCCGCTTTGGCAAGTACCTCGAGAAAAAAGGTCTTTGGTCCGACGAAGAAACGGCTCGCGTGAAGGAAGAAGCAAAAGCGGCCGTAAACGAAAACATTAAAAAAGCCGAAGCCGTCGAAAAAATGACGGTAGCCGGCCTGATCGATACGATGTTCGAAACGACGCCGAAGTACCTGGAAGAACAAAAGGCGGATTTCCAATAATAGGGGAGGAGTAACTACCATGGCACAAATGAATATGCTTGAAGCGATTCGCGATGCGATGCGAGTAGAATTGAAACGCGATTCTAACGTATTGATCTTCGGCGAGGACGCCGGCAAGGTCGGCGGTGTATTCCGCGTAACGGAAGGTTTGCAGGAAGAATTCGGGGAAGAGCGCGTGTTCGATACTCCGCTTGCGGAATCCGCGATTGCGGGCATGGCGGTAGGCATGGGCATTCAAGGCTTCCGCCCGATCGCGGAAATCCAGTTCGTAGGTTTCATCTACGAAGCGCTTGACCAAATGTTCATCCAGGCGGCACGCATGCGTTACCGTTCCGGCGGACGCTACAATTCGCCAATCGTTTTCCGTACGCCTTTCGGCGGCGGAGTGAAAGCAGCCGAGCTGCACACGGATTCCTTGGAAGGTCTGGCCGTACAGACGCCTGGCCTCAAGGTCGTTATCCCATCCAACCCGTACGATGCCAAAGGTCTGATGATTTCGGCGATTCGCGACAACGATCCGGTCTTCTTCATGGAGCATCTGAACTTGTACCGCGCGTTCAAGGCCGATGTGCCGGAGGGCGAATACACGATCGAGATCGGCAAAGCGAACGTCGTTCGCGAAGGCAGCGACGTGACGATCATCGCTTACGGCATGATGGTTCACACGGCGGTGAAAGCGGCAGACGAGCTTGAGAAACAAGGCATTAAAGCCGAAATTATCGATCTACGTTCCCTTGTGCCTCTCGACATCGACACGATCGTGGCTTCCATCCAGAAGACGAACCGTGCAATCGTCGTTCAAGAAGCGCAAAAAACATCCGGCGTAGCAGCTGAAGTCATTGCCCAGATCAACGAAAAAGCGATTCTTCATCTGGAAGCTCCGGTACTGCGCGTATCCGGTCCCGACACGGTTTATCCGTTCGCTCAGATCGAAGACGCATGGCTGCCGACTCCGGCCCGCATCGTGGCCGCGGCTCAGAAAGTAATCAACTTCTAAAAATGTTTCGTTCCTATGGGAACGATGGTTATAAGAAGGATATAAAGGAGGTTGCCATCGGTGGCTAAATTCGAATATCGATTCCCCGAGCTGGGCGAGGGCTTGCATGAAGGCGAAATCGTCAAAGTGCTGATCAAGCCGGGCGCTAAGGTTACGGACGACGACATTATTATGGAAGTACAGAACGACAAGGCGATCGTGGAAGTGCCTTGTCCGGTTAACGGCACGGTGCTCGAAGTTTTGGTAAAGGACGGCCAAGTATGCCATGTCGGCGAACTGGTTGCCGTTATTGACGCGGAAGGCGAACTGCCGGAGAGCGCAACCCCTGCGCCAGCGGAAGAGAAGAAGGAAGAAGCTGCTCCGGCTCCTGCCGCTGCTTCATCCGCTCCTGCGCAAGCGGAAGCGAAACCGGTGAGCGCGCAAGTGCTTGCAACGCCAAGCGTGCGCAAGTTCGCACGCGAGAAGGGCGTGGACCTGACTCAAGTATCCGGCACTGGCAAGAACGGCCGCATCACGCGCGACGACGTTAACGGATTCGGCGGCGCGCCTGCTGCGCCTGCGAGTGAGGCAACTACTGCTGCGCCATCCGCAACAGAAGCGCCTGCAGCCAACGAAA
>JAQSXN010000129.1 GCA_029256665.1 Paenibacillus sp. | reverse complement strand
CGCCTATACGTCGTTCGACGCTTTGTACGAAAGACATGACTCGTTCCCGGACGTCTACGAGGCAATCGTGACGACGCTGCTGGAGGAGGCGGGCCGGGTGGCCGCCAGCGAACAGGAGCCGCAAGCTCAAGCCGCCGCCGCCATCGTTTACGCCGTTCCCGGCCATCCCATGGTAGCGGAGCGCACGGTGCAGCTGCTGCGCGAACGCTGCGAGGAAGCGGGCATCGAGCTGCGCATGACGGGCGGCGAAAGCTTCCTCGACGCCGCGTTCGTTAGTCTCGGCATCGATCCGATAGAGGGCTTTGCCCTGCTGGATGCGGCCGAGCTTCAGCCTTCCCTGCTCCAGCCTCAGTTACATACGTTGATCGGGCAGGTATACGACGATTTTACCGCGTCCGATGTTAAGCTGGCGCTGATGGAACGGTACCCCGACGATCACGAAGTCGTCATCGGCCATGCGCTTGGCGTGCGGGGCGAGGAACGGATCGTCCGCGTGCCGCTCTACGAGCTGGATCGCGAGCAGGAGTACGGCAATCTGTCGCTGATCTACGTGCCGCGCTCGGAGGACCCGTCCTTGCGGAACCGCACCTTCGAGCGGCTGCATGAGATCGTCGCCATCCTCCGCAGTCCGGAAGGCTGTCCGTGGGATCGCGAGCAGACGCATCAGTCCATCCGCAAAAACTTTATCGAAGAGCTGTACGAAGCGCTCGAAGCGATCGATAACGACGATCCGGACGGCATGCAGGAGGAATTCGGCGACATCATCCTGCAGGTCATGCTTCATAGCCAAATGGAGGAGGAGACGGGCGCGTTCTCGGTCTACGACGTTATCGAGACGTTGAACGAGAAGCTAATCTTCCGCCACCCGCATGTGTTTGGAGACAATCGCGCCGAAGATGCCAACGAAGCGCTTGTCAACTGGGAAGCGATGAAGGCCGAGGAGAAAAAGCGCAAAGGAACGGATGCCGCGCGCAAGTCGCAGCTAGACGGCATCCCGCCGGATCTTCCGGCGCTCATGAAGGCCTACAAGCTCCAGAAGAAAGCGGCCAAGGTCGGTTTTGATTGGGATGAGCTCGGTCCCGTGCTCGCGAAGATCGAGGAGGAGCTCGCCGAGCTGCGGGAAGCCATCGCTTCCGGCGACCGGGAGCAGCAAGCTTCGGAGCTGGGCGACCTGTTGTTCGCCGCCGTCAACGCGTCCCGGTTTATCGAAGCCGATCCCGAAGAGGCTCTCTCTCGCACGAATCGGAAGTTTCGTGCTAGATTCGAATATATCGAAGAGCAGCTTCGTATAAACGGCAAAACTTTTGACCAAACTGATTTACTAGAGATGGATCGTTGGTGGGAAGAAGCCAAGCTGCATACTTAGTTCGACTTTCGCCACAATTCGCCTGTATTCAGCACTATTCCCAAAAAAATTTGCAGCAGGCAGCAGGAATTCTGCTCCATGAGAAGAATAAGTATTCTTCGTGAGAGCAGATTTTGCCAAACGGGTGAGCCGCTACTTTCGCGGCAACGCCACAAAAATATGGATAACCCTTAGGAGGAACCAAACCATGAACAAAACAGACCTGATCAACAACATCGCAGAAAAAAGCGGATTGACTAAACGTGACGTAGAAGCAGTATTGAACGGCTTCCTGGGCGAAGTAACAGACGCTCTGGCTGGCGGCGACAAAGTACAACTGATCGGCTTCGGTACTTTCGAAACTCGCAAACGTTCCGGCCGCGTGGGCCGCAACCCGCAAACGGGCAAAGAAATCACGATCCCGGAATCCAAAGTTCCTGCTTTCAAAGCGGGCAACAAGCTGAAAGAAGCGATCAAGTAATTCATGCGTCTCGATAAATTTCTCAAGGTGTCCCGGTTAATCAAGCGCCGCACCGTTGCCAAGGACGTGTCCGAGCAAGGGCGGGTTTGGATTAACGGCCGCGAGGCGAAAGCGAGCAGCGCCGTCAAGGTTGGCGACGAGCTTCAAATCCAGTACGGACAGAAGATCGTCACGGTGCGCGTGGAGCGCCTTGCGGAGACGACTCGCAAGGATGAAGCCGGCGAGTTGTACACCCTGGTGAAAGAAGAGCAGCGTCCCCGCGAGAGCGAGCTCGAGTGGGAGAAGCCCTGACTCTTGAATGGAAGCAATTGCAGCAGCCCGAAACGTTCGCTCGTCGCTAGACTTCCCCATGGATTTCTAGCGATGCCGAAGGCCTCAAGCTCTGCGACAAAAAACCGCTCGGCAACCGGATAACCGGAGCTGAGCGGTTTTTTCTTTGACCTATTTTTGCGTTAGGCTTTTGGCTGCAAGGCAAGCTCCGCCGGCGACGGACGCCTCCGCTCGAACGTGATCCAGACAAGACCGGCCGCCATGCAAGCCGCGCCGCCCATCTGAAGCAGCGCGATGCGCTCGTCGAACATGATGTAGCCCGCGGCGACCGCCGCCGCCGGAACCGCGTAGCGGAAGAAATTCGATCTTGTCGCTCCCACCTTGTACATGCATGCATTCCATACAAGGAACGCCACGACGGTACAAATAAGCACATTATAAGCGATCGATAAGTAGTGAGCCGCGCCTAGCGCGGACCAATCTGTCCGAGCCCAGCCGCCGATCGTAAGCGGCAGCATGAATAGCGTACCGAACAAAATCGTCCAAGTGCTGATTCGCAATACCGAATGCTGCTTCATTAGCGACATCGAACTGAGGTTGAACAGCGGACCGATAATGCTGATGGAGAACGCCATTACGTTGCCGATCATGTTTTCGGAGGACAGAACAAATCCCTCGCCCCCGCCAAGGATGACTAGGCAGACGCCAACCATCGATATGCCGCCGCCTACAATTAACCGGGGCGTTATCGTTTCCTTCATGAATAACGGCGAAAGAATCGCCGCAAAGATTGGCCAAGGCGCGACGTTCAGCAGCGAGGCGTTCGCGAGCGTCGTGTACTTGATCGAATACATGACCAAAATTTCAAGCAGCGTAATGCCGAGCAGCCCGACTAGCGCCAGCTTAGGAACCAGGCGCCATGGGATGCCGACGCTGCCCTCCGTCAGCTTCAGTATTAGAAATAGGAACGGCACCGCCAAACCAAATCGAAGCACCGCGAACACGATCGGATCAAACGATTCCATGGCCAATCGCGAAACGCCGAAATTCGCTCCCCATATGACGGCGACCAATACCAATCCGCCATAATTCAACCATTTGTTGCTCACTTTTTTCACTCCATCTTGTCCGTATGCGTTAGGCTATCGCTTCCTACAATACGGCATCGAGTGCCTTGGAATCAAGATATGTTCTAAACCTTGTCCTCCTCCCATAAAGTAATAGGGAATATGATCGCGAAGCGGGGGAGTGCGTAATGGTGGAGCAGGGTAAGGGACAGAAAGCGCAGGACGTGAAGCTGATCGGCCGGAAGGTGCTGGAGCTGACGGGCGTGAAGAACGTGGAGAGCTTCGACAGCGAGGAATTTCTGCTGGATACGGAGCTTGGATTTCTGACGGTAACGGGCCAAAATTTGCATATGAAGCATCTCAGCCTGGAGCAAGGCCTGGTCGCCATCGAAGGGTTCGTGCATTCCCTCGCCTATCTTGACGGAACGACGGCCTCGAAGTCCAAAGGTCTGTTCGGGAAGCTGTTTAAGTGACCCTTGGCGTACAGTGGATGACGATGGCGGTCATGCTGCTGTCGGGGCTCGGCATGGGGGCGGTGTTTGACGGCTATCGCGTCGTGTCAAGCGAGCTCCGGCTTCCCAAGTGGTGGCTGCCCGCGCTGGACGTGCTTTATTGGATCGCTTCGGCGGTGGTCGTATTCCGAATGCTGTATGCCAGCAACAATGGCGAGGTGCGGGCATACGTGTTTCTTGGACTGGCCATCGGCGTCATCCTGCATTATTGGCTATTGAGCAAGGCGGTCGTCGTCATCGTGAAGTGGATCATACGGGCGGTCAAGGCCTGTATCGCGTTCGTGCTCCGTTTGATCGACGTCATCATCGTGAAACCGATCCTATTGCTCTATAAATTAGCCAAAGTCATACTGGGATTTGGGACTGCGCTCACTATTTTCCTCCTTAAGATTGTGGTACAATTGGTTCGTCCTATCTGGTTATTGCTGGCATGGATGACCAAACCGATCTGGCGACCGCTGGGTAGATGGTTGAAGCCCTACTGGGACAAGCTTCGTCCGGTAGAGAGGATCGGCAAGCTGGCGGCTGCGACAAGGAGTCTCTGGCACTCATGGTTCAGGAAGGGAGATCGCTAATGGCAACTGCAACTGCTGCGAAGAAGTCGGCCGGAACAGCCGCTGCGAAACGCAGATACAAGATTTGGACGATGTTCATCCTCTTGTTCTTGGGCTGGGCAGGTTATACTTTATTCGGTCAGCTGCAGCAACAGAAGGCGACTTACGAGAAGCTGACGTCGGTGGAGAGTCAGATCGAAGCGGCGAAGGCGACGAACGAAGAATTGAAGCGTCAGGTGGAGCGCCTGAACGATCCTGAATATATATCTCAGTTGGCAACGAAGGAACAAGGAATGGTTAAGCAGGGCGAGCAACAGATTTTCAGCGATTAATCCGCGCGGTAATGGGCCCTGTACGGGGTGAACGTCTGTTGACCTCCCTTCTTCCGTTCGGTTATAATCACGATAGAAGCCAAATCTTATCGGATCGATAGGACAGGGACTCACTAAACTTTCGAGAGAGGAACATTTTATTTTATGGCAATTGAAGTGGGCGCCAAGTTAGAGGGGAAAGTGACAGGCATTACGCATTTCGGGGCATTTGTCGACTTATCGGGAGGTGTCACAGGCCTTGTTCACATCTCGGAGATTGCCGATAACTACGTCAAGGATGTGAAGGATCACCTTAAGATCGACGATGTCGTGAAGGTCAAAGTGATCAACGTAGACAAAGACGGTAAGATCGGACTATCCATTAAGCAAGCCATTGATCGGCCGGAAGGTCAGCCTGCTCCAACGCGCGAACGTCCAAGCGGCGGCCCGGGCGGCGGCGATCGTTTTGGCGGCGGCGGAGGTCGCGGTCCTGGCGGCGGAGGCGGCGGACGTCCCTTCAACAAACAATCTTCTGGCAGACCGTCCTACGGTAAACCGTCATTCGAAGATAAAATGTCTCGTTTCTTGAAAGACAGCGAAGAACGTATCTCTTCCCTCAAGAAGAATACGGAAGGCAAGCGCGGCGGACGCGGCGCGAAACGCATTTAATTCATACTCGCAGACATGCCGCAAGGCATGCACAGATAGAGCGGAACCTACGGGTTCCGCTTTTTTTCTGTTTCGAAGCACCTGTCCGCGCGAGCGCGCCCGTAGGATACTCCCTTTTCCGACTTCATGCTTGGCGCGGCGGGCCCACTTACCGTCGAATGGCTACGCCAAAGACCCGGGTTATTCGTCGGTTAGCGGCGCGTGAGACCGGATATGTCGAAGCAATCCCGCGTCAATCCCCTTTTATAAAATATTCCTCGCCCGGCGAAATAGTTTTCTCCCGCACTCTCGCATTACCGACAGGTTCCTCCGCTCGTCGCCACCGAATTGAAAGCGCTATCTATATATTTTGTTGAACGAGTTTTGTCGTCTAGCCGAATTCGCCAGCGGGCAAACCCGCTCTGGCGCTGGATTCGAGCCTGTTGTGACAAGCCGCGCGGCGGGCTTAACGTTTTGTCGGAAAAAACTTTTGGACGTGTTACGATAACTGACAAACTTCATGCGAATGACCTTTTATAATGGGGAACACATTACATTCGGATGGGTGGTGTCTTTCGTGAAGAAGGAGAACGTGCTTGGGCAGCCCGCGATCAAGCGGGAAAACTTTTTCCAGAACAACGTGGAGAAGACGGCGGCATGGAGGGCCGCAAAAGGATTCATGAATATGGTGCTTGCGAAGAAGTGGACGTTCTTGTTGGTCGGTATCGCTTTTATGTTGGGACGAGCCGTCATCCTGGAATCGCTGATGCCGTTCGCGGCCGCATATTTCGCCGTCATCTATTTCATGCGAAGGGACATCTACCCGTGGATCGCGGTATCGCTCGTGGCCGGCAGCTGGCTGGCGGCGGAACCGGCGCCATTATGGATCGCGATGGAGATCGCGGTATTGTTTCTTCTCCTTAAGGCGCTGGAGACATACGAAAAGTCGGAGCTCTCGACGGCCCCGATTCTGGTGTTCACCGCTACGCTGCTCGTTCAGCTGTTCGGCGTGTTTATCGGCGAAACGTTAAGCTGGTACAACTTCATGCTTGTCGTCGTCGAGGCCGCGCTCGCCTTTGTGCTTACGTTAGTTTTTATTCATGCGCTGCCCGTACTGACGATGACCAAGAAGACGGCGACCCTCAAACACGAGGAAATCATTTGCGTCATGATTCTGCTCGCGTCCGTGATGACGGGCGCCGTCGGCTGGGTCATGTACGGCATGTCCGCCGAACATGTAATGTCCCGCTACATGCTGCTGCTGTTCGCGATGGCAGGCGGAGCGCCGCTCGGGGCATCCGTCGGCGTAGTCGCAGGACTCATTCTGAGCCTTGCGGACTTCAGCGCGATCGTGCAGATGAGCATGCTGGCGTTCGCCGGCTTGCTCGCAGGCCTGCTGCGGGACGGTGGCAAGATGGCCGCCGCATTCGGGATGTTGCTCGGTACTTCTATCCTATCCATCTACATCGGCACGCAGTCCGACGTGATGGCCTCTACTTGGGAATCCGTTGCTGCGGCGACCTTACTTCTTCTTACCCCGCGCGGCGTCATTCGAACCATAGCCCGTTACGTTCCGGGAACGAATGAACATGCAAAGTCGCAGCATGAATACGCGAAGCGGGTCCGGGAAGTGACCGCGGAGCGCGTCGTGCAGTTCTCGGATGTCTTCCGCCAGCTGTCGCGCAGCTTTGGTCAGCTGAATCAGAAGGCGACCGAGGTGAAGCGGGACGAGGAGATCGCCCAATTCATGAACGCCGTGGCGGAGCGAAGCTGCATGTCCTGTCATCGACGCAACGCTTGCTGGGAGGACAAGTATTTCCACACGTACAATATGATGAGCGAGATGATGACCGCCGTAGAAGAGAAACGGGTTCCGATGGTCAAGGATCATCCGCGCTCCTGGACGTCCCATTGCGTCAAGACCGGGCAAGTGCTGACCGTAATGCAGCATCAATACGAGCTGTACCAGAACAACATGCATTGGAAAAAACAAATTCTCGATTCTCGCCAGCTAGTGGCGGACCAGCTATTCGGCGTATCGCAGGTCATGGAGGATCTGTCCAAGGAGATCAAGCGCGAAGGTCAGACGCTGCATCTGCAGGAGGAGCAAATACGGGAAGCCGTGGAAGGGCTCGGCTTATCGATACAAGGAGTCGATATCGTTAATCTGGAGGAAGGAAATGTAGAGATCGAGGTGTATCATTCGTTCGAACGAGGCTTTGACGAGTGCCGCAAAATCATCGCGCCGCTGCTTAGCGATATACTGGGCGAGCATATCGCGGTCAAGGCGGAACGCGATCCGGCCAAGCAAGGAGAGCCGTCGCTCGCCATCTTCGCCTCTGCCAAGCAATACGAGGTGGAGACGGGCGTGGCGGGCGCCGCCAAGGGCGGGGATTTGCTGTCGGGAGACAGCTTTACCCTCATGGAGCTCGGGGGCGGCAAATTCGCGGTCGCGATCAGCGACGGCATGGGCAACGGGGAGCGCGCGCGCCAGGAGAGCAGCGCGGCGCTATCCATCCTGCAGCAGCTGCTGCAGTCGGGCATGGACGAGAAGCTGGCGGTGAAATCGGTGAATTCCGTCTTGCTGCTTCGTTCCGCCGAGGAAATCTACGCGACGGTGGACCTGGCTATCGTCGATTTATATACGGCGCACACCACGTTTATGAAGATCGGCTCCACGCCAAGCTTTATCAAACGAGGGAAGGAGGTTATTCCGATTACGGCCAACAACCTGCCGATCGGAATCATACAGGACATCGACGTCGACTTCGTGTCGATGCAGCTTCAACCGGGCGACACGCTCATCATGATGAGCGACGGCATCTACGACGCGCCGGGCTACGCGGTTAATAAGGAGATGTGGATGAAGCGGATCATCGGGGAGATGAGCTCGGAGGATCCTCAGGAGATGGCGGACTCTCTGCTTGAGACGGTCGTGCGATACCACGATGGTGAGATCGTGGACGACATGACGGTGCTGGTCGCGCGTATCGACAAACATTTGCCGGAATGGGCTTCCTTCCGCTGGCCGGGAGTGAATCGCATGGAACGGCCAAGGACGGTGAGCTGATGGGATCGAGTATAAGCAGGCAGGGCGAGAGGGGAGAGCGTATGGGATATGGTGAGTATCGAGGGCTGCGAGAGCCGATGGGACATGGGGAGTATCGAGAACGGAGAGAGCCGACGGGATATGGTAGGCGCGTCGAGGGGAGAGAGCCGAGGAGGAGAGGCAGGCTGGGCTTGAGTACGAATAGGCGGAAAGGCGGGAGAATGGAAATGGGGCCGTGAGAATGGTCAAGGCTCAATGACTCAATGAAGACGAGGCAACGTA
>JAQSXN010000128.1 GCA_029256665.1 Paenibacillus sp. | reverse complement strand
TTTGGCGCTTCATAGAAGAAGCGGTCCTATCTTGGCAAGAGATGGCGATTGCCCGAAAAGCGTTCTCGAGCGCCCGCAAGGCGTCGCCGATCCGCCAAGTGGAACGGTCGCGCGGGCCTACGGCGTTGGAGATGGCGCGCAGCTCCGCGCAGGCGATGCCGAACCCGGCGGCGGCGACGGCAACGCCGTAGCCTTCCATCCCTTCGGCTGCCGCGCCTGGCACGAGACTCCGGCGCAGCTCCATCGTCTCGGCGCGCCCCGTTGCCAGGGAAACGGTCAGGATCGGGCCGCACGAGGTATCGAGACCGGCGGACGCTAGCGCGGCGTAGAACCTCGCGCTCCATTCGGCGTCAACCGGCGCTCGCGAGGTGCCGAAGCCCAGCTCGTCCAGCGTGAGCTGGCCGTCCGCCGTCTCCGCTCCGAGGTCGGCGGCGACGATCTCGTCCGCGACGACAAGCGAGCCGATCTCGGCGACGCCCGGAAAGCCGCCGCCAATGCCGGCGCTGACGACGAGGTCGTATTCGCCGCGAGCCAGCGCGGCTGCCGTGCTAGCCGCGGCGTAAGCCGGGCCTACGCCTGCGGCGATGACGTCGAAGCGCACGCAGGAGGCGATCGCCGCATCGGCAATGCCCCGCAGCACGGCATCGCGCTCGGCATCGACGGCGGTGACGACAAGCACGGCCAAAGAACGCTCCGAGAAAGCGTGGACATTGCCGTCGATCGCCGCGTCCCTAGCCGAAGCGGCGGATAGATTTAATTCGTTGCTGCTCATCCCTTATGCTCCTTCGCCGCTTGCCGGCATGCCCGAATCGATTGGTCCGTTGCCGGCGGCAGGGAGCCTAATCTCGACGCAGGTCCCTTGTCCCAGCTTGCTGCGGAAGGCGATGCGGCCTTTATGATTGTCGATGATTTGTTGGCAGACCATTAGTCCAAGGCCGTTGCCTTGGATCTTGCTCGTGAAGAACGGCTCGCAGAGACGAGGCAAATCCTCTTCGGATATGCCGAGCCCGTGGTCGATCACTTGAATGACGACTTCACGCTCGTCCGATGCCTCGATGAGAATATCCAAATTGCCGCCTTCCGGCATCGCTTCGATCCCATTCTTGATCAGGTTGATCAATACTTGCTTGATTTGGCTGGCTACGCCTACCACGTCGGGAAGCTCCCCGTTTACCTCGTAATTCAAGCTTACCTTGTTCATTCTGGCTTCCGAATCCATGATCATGACGATATCGCTGACGATCGGCGTTACTTCGACGCGCGAATACCGATTGGCCTGCGGCTTGGCTAACACGAGGAATTCGCTGACGATCATGTTGATATGGTCGAGCTCGGACAACATCAGATCCAAGTGGGACGCCGATAGCGAGCCCGTCTGCTTGTGCAGCTGCACGAAGCCGCGCAAGGTCGTCAGCGGGTTGCGCACTTCGTGGGCGACGCCCGCGGCAAGCTGGCCGATGACGGACAGCTTCTCGGAACGGCGCAGCATCTCCTCGGCTTGCTTGCGGGACGTGATGTTCCGCGAGATGGAGGCGATGGCCACGATCTGATCCGATTCGTCGCGTATGGCGGATACGGTGCGGCTCACTTCGATTCGTTCGCCGGATTTCGTGCGGTGCACGGTTTCGTAGTCCGAAACGGAGCCGCCCTGCAGCACTCTGGCCACCATCATGCGTTGTTCGTCCAAATTCTCCTCCGGTATGCTCGGGGAAGGGCTGCCGAGCACTTCTTCGCTCTTCCAGCCGTACATCTTCTCGAAGGCGTTGTTGACCTGCATAATCCGGTTATCGAGGTCGACTACGTGTATCGCGTCGGACGTATTGTTAACGAACGACTCCAAGTATTGTTTGGTGCTCTGCAGCTCCGTCGCCGCATCCTTCAACTGCGTCGTATATTTGAGCAAATTGGTGCCCATGGAGTTCACCCGGGCCGCAAGCAGGCCGATCTCGTCCTTATTGCGGATGGAGATCGCATCGCCGAAGTTGCCTCCCGCCATGGCGTTGACCTTGCGCATAATCTCGTGGAGCGAGCGCAGCATATATCCCGAGATGACGTAGCTGGCGCCCATGGCGAGCAAGACGAGACCAAGAGAGATCAGGGAGTGGACGATAAGCTGGTCCTGCAGCGGCTTGAGCAACTGAGCTTCGTCGAAAGCGACGCCGATGACGTAAGGCTCTCCGGTCGTGATCGGAATAAAGCTGCGAACGACTTTCTTGCCGTTTAATTCGAACTTGTCGAAGACCATTTCGTTTTTCTTAAGCGCGTTCTGAATATGGACGGCATCCTCGCCGTTAGAGTTGCTATACGTGTAATCGCCGAACTTGATATCCCTGACGTCCAAATTATAGACGGGAATGCCTTTTTTCATCTTGATGATTTTTTTCTTGCCGAAAAATTCGGGATCGAACCCCGTAATTTCGAGCAAGCTGCCCTGATATAGCTTGAGTTGGTCGATGAGCTTGTTGGTGCTGTCGATCATGTCGAACAGACCGTTGTCCTGAACGTTAACGATCGTGTTGATCATATAGTTGGTGGAGCCGTCGTAGTAATAACCCCACTTGTTGATTTCATCCGGATTGGATACCGCGAAGTTGATTGGACCGGAGTAAAAGTTCTCGAGCGCCAGACCTTCCTTGACCGTGACCGGCTTCAGATCGAGCAGCTGATTGAACGCCTTATTCCAGTAGTCCCAGGAGCTCGAATTCATGTCCAGCTCATCCTCGTTGGACGAGCGGACTGAAACGATCTCTCCGTTAACGCGCTGCCACAACGTTATATCGTGCAACCCAAGCTCGCGGCTTAGACGAATCAGCTCCAGATTCGTAATGTTGCGGACATCGGGATCTAGCTTGGATAGCGCGGATATGGCGGCATAACGAAGCTTCGCGGCCAGCTCCGCCTCGAACTGCTCCCTTACCTTCTCGTGGTTATCTACCGATACGACAAGCTGCTCGGCGATGCCGCGCATCTGGGTCTCCAGCGCGTTCGACTGCGACAGCTTGGACGTATAGTAAGAGAAGCCGATATTCAAGATCAAGATAATCGCCACGATCCCGGAGATGGAGAGCGATAATTTGGCTTTTATGGACACGGAGGTTCCTCCCGCACTCTAGGTTGTACCTTGTACAATTAGACATGCATGGGGCAAAATCCTCTAGCCGCGACGAAACTCCTCATCTGCCAAATATTCCAATGCCTCCTTGTAAGTCTCGAAGGCCATGTCGATCTGCTCGTCGGCGTACAAATACCACATTTCTTCGTCAAAGAGTAGGGTGTAGGCTTCGCCGCCGGGACTCAGCCAGCGCTCCGTAACCGGAAGCGGCTTGCGGCTAGGCTTGGCGTCTTGCAAGTCGTCGCCGCCATATCCGGAGAGCGAGGCGATGGAGCGGGCTACGAGCGCGCGCAGCTCCTCTTCGGAGCAATCGCGGATATTCGCGAATCCCTTGGCGTCGACGGACACGTCTCCCAGCAAAGCGGCATATACGTAGCCGTTGCCGTTCGGATGAAGGTGATAAACGACCGTCTTCTTATCGTGGACGCTTTCCTCGTAATGGAAGTTGACGCGCCCAAGCGAAACGTCCTTTCGCTGAAGTTCAGGAAAGGACGCGATAATCTCGATTTTTTGCTGGAAGGTTAACATGTTGCCTCCTTAGAGTATGCGCGCTTAGTCGGCTTTCTTTCGCAGCGTCAGCAGCGCGGCGCCGCCCAGAATGAGCAGAATCGCGAAGTAAGGTTGACCCTTGAGCAATTCGTTAAAGAGCGCGCCGAACGAAAATACCGCGAAGAACAGCAGCGACAGCACGGTTAAAATATTGATGGGAATGAGCAGCCATTTGTTGCGGTTGCCGAACCAGTAGAACTCCAGCAGGCCGATTGCCGGCGCCAGGATAAAGCCGGGCCACATGTACTCCCAGTTGCCGAACAGCATGGCGATCTGGCACACGATGCCCGCCGTGATGAGCACGCCTCCGGGAATCAGCAAGCCGATGCCCTTGCGGCCGGTGACGGCGAAGTACAGCCAGTGGAAGAACAGACCGAGCGGCATGACGAACAGCGAAGGCCAGAAGTAAGCGAAGATCGTACCGGGACCGAACGTTTCTCCTTGATTCATGAGGAGCAGGACGCCGAGCAGCAGGATGACCGTACCTCCGATTGTTTTAACGCTTCTGATATTCATGATTTTCAACACTCCATTCTATTAGTATATACAACTGTCCATGCGAATCCAATGAGACCGCCGGGTTTGTTATTCGGGATGGTTATCCGCGTCCGCTCCGATCTCGAAGGGAGACGTGACGCCATCGTACATCAGATGCATCGTCATACCTGCCGCCGCATGCACAAGATTGTGGCAATGATCCATCCACAGTCCCGGATTGTTAGCGAGGAAGGCGACTTCGTACACTTCGCCGGGAAGGACGTCCAGCGTATCCGACCACCAGGGGCTGCCGCCGATTTCTTTGCCGTTACGGCTTAGGACAAGCATATGATGCCCGTGCAGATGCATGGGGTGGTCGACCGCGCTGCGGTTGATGATCGTCGTTTTGACAAGCTCGCCTTCTTTGACGACGAACATCGGCGTATAAGGGAAGACGTTGCCATTAATTGTATCATATAAGCCCGGCACGCCGTTGTAAAATGCCAATCCGTTATCGAGCAGCATCGTAAACTCGCGGTCGAACTTGCTGTCCGGCCCGAACGGCGTATCGGCTGGCTTGCCGTAACGCGTCATGTCGAAGACGCCGCCCGATGCGTCGATGTCGGGCACTTCGTAATCGGAATCGTCCGGGGCCAGGAGAATGCCAAGCTTCTTGCTCTTGTCGACGCTGACGTAGACGGGTCGATCCGGCATGACGAATTCGACGTCGTATCGAGCTCCGGTCGTGAGATATAGGCTGGTGCCGGTCAATTCGCCGGGCTCGTTCAGATCGACGCCGTCGATCGCGGTTACCTTGAAGGAGGTTCCCGTAATATGGTGGGTCTTGCGGGACCAATTATCCGTATTGAGCAGCCGAAGCTTCACGGGCGTGCCCGGCTCCACCGTACGGCGCTGAAGCGAGTCATTCGTCCCGATCGCTAGACCCACGCCGTCCCAGACATGCGTGGCCACCGTAATATCTTCGACAGGCCGTTCGCCGGGAGAGGGTGGCGGATCGACGATCAGCATGCCGAACAATCCCTTCTCGACGGCTTCCTTGGAATGCTGGTGCGAATGATACCAGTACGTGCCCGTCTGCTCCGCGACGAACCGGTACGTATGGGACTGGCCTGGCATGACCGCATCCTGCGTGGCTCCGGCAACGCCATCCTCGGCGTTCGGCACGTCGAGCCCGTGCCAATGGATCGTCACGCCGTCCTCGATGTCTTGGTTGGTCAGCTTGACTTCGATCAGTTCGCCCTGCTTCATGCGAAGCTCGGGACCAGGAATCTGACCGTTGTAGGTCCAAGCGTTGACGACCTTGCCGGATTCAAGGGTTACGTCGGCTTGCTTGGCGGTGAGCTCGAAGACGCGGTCGGCCTTGCCTTCCTTGGGCCCGGAAAGGGCGGTTACCGAGGTGTGGGGCTTGCCTAGGCTTTCGGCGCTTTGCGAGTGGTGACCGGCATGGAGCAGTTGGCTGATCAGCGAAGGGCTGTTGCCAGCGGACGTCGCCTTGTAGCCGAAGTCGGCCGTGCCCGACATCATCGACATGCTGTCCGGCAGACGGCTGGCTTCCGCCGCGATAAGCAAGGGCAGGCTAGCGACGATAATCGCGGCTATCGCGGAAGCGCTAAGCCGTAGCCTGCGCTTCCAGGGACGGTAAATCGTGGAGTCTGCCGACGTTGTCGCCGCCTGGTTCCGGCTCGATTGATGCATCCAAAGCAGGCCGCCCAGGAACACAAGAATCGTTATCGGCATCAACGTCTCGAACCAGACAAACGGCAGCGGGGAATTCAGAAAGAAGTAGAAGGCTCCGGCGGAGCCGAGCGCCGTCAGCTTGAACGGCATAACCAGTCCGGTTTCCGTAGCTTGCCGCCTCCGGGCTACGTCGAGCGCTTGCGCGGACTTCGTGCCCGTCCGCTGCATAAGCCTGTAGATGCGAGGCAGCGCCACGAGCGCTACGGACAATGCCGTGAACAGCACCAGAGGCGTGCGGAGCAGCAGACGATCCAGCCAAAAGGCGGGGTGGAGCGTCGCGGCGATCACGATGTCCGACGTTGTCGACACGAGCGCCAGCAGGACGATGCTCCAGCTCCAGAAAACCAGCTTGCGCGTCTTGCGGTGCAACCTGTTCTCGCTATCGCTGAAAATCAGCTTGGCTGATCGGTTCGCGGCGATCATGCTCGCGATCAGCAGCAGCGCGACCGCCGCTTGCCCTGTATTAACTAATAAACTAAACATTGCGGTAAGCCCCCCGTTTTCAACCACGTAATCAACTGTATTCATCGTAACTTCGCGGAAGGTCCGTTTAAACGGGCGTGAGTCTTAACCTGTACCTAGACCGAAGTCGGGGCAGGCGCGGAAAAGTCGAAAGGAGGCGGAAACTTCTTATTTTCCGACATTTTACACCCCTTGTCTCTATCTGTGAAAGCGCTACAATTAAGATAATAACAAATAGGAGGTGATAGACATGAGCCAAGATCAAGACGTGGTTCAAGAGAATGAAGAAATCGTGGAATTGATTGAGCAAGAAGCAGCTGCGGAGGAGTCCGCGGCCGAAGCGGAAGCGGTAGAAGAAGCGGAGGAAGCTGCAGCGGAAGAAGCTGCGGAAGACGAAGCGGTCGCCGAAGAAGCCGAAGCCGAGCTGGAGGAAGAATTGGAAGAAGCGGCAGCGGCCTCGGATGAAGAAGCCGAAGAGGCGTAAGAGCCAAAGCAGCTACCGACGCGAAAGCAGGAATAATCCCGCTTTCGGACAGACTGAGCGATTGTTAGCCCTAGCGGGCGCGACCGTCAGATCGTCCATGAAAATCGTACAAGTACTTCGTTTCGAAGTTTAAACGTATACATGAATTCCGCCCCGGCGCCGTGAACGGACGGCCGCCGAGGCGGTTTTTGGCATTTTATCATGCTTTTTAAGCAGCTTAGTGTGTTGAAAATTTATCCACAATCGGCGGCCCAGGCATCCAGAGAGCGTATTGTGGTCGAAAATTATATTACAATCGGCGGTCCACGCATCCAGAGAGCGTATTGTAATCGAAAATTATATTACAATTGGCGGCCCAGGCATCCAGCGAGTGTATTGTAGTCGAAATTTATACTACATTCGTCAGTTCAGCGTTCAGCGCCGCCAAGGACGGCGACTGCCGGTTCACCTTGTAAGAAGAAGCTAATTCAGCATGGCCTGCATGGACGCCGCCAACCTTTCGCCGATCAACGTGTAGCCGTAATCCGACGGATGGATCAGATCGCCGGTCAGCACGCTGAACTCCTTTAACAGATTATGTCAGTCGAAGAAGCGCAAGCAAGGTTCGTTGAGCTCGCCCTATCATCCGTGTTCCTCTTTCCACCATAATTCAGAATGAAATTACCTCGACAAGACGGGACGAGCAAATAAAAATCGGGCAAATAAAAAACTGTTGACTTTAAGATATCTTTGTTTTAAGATAAATCCATCGAACGAAACATAAGTAAGTTAATTATTAAAGGTTAGTAAATTAACGACAGCGAGACCAGACACTCCTGCAATAAGCGGGACACTAAATCATATGGAGGTTTTCATAATGACAAAAGCAGCATGGACAGTAGACGCATCCCACAGCGCGGTGGATTTCTCCGTTCGACACATGATGATCGCGAAGGTTAAAGGTTCGTTCCACGCATTCGAAGCCAACATTGACGCAGACGTAAACGACCTGACGACGGCGGACATCACCTTCAAAATCGATCTGGGCAGCGTGGACACTCGCAACGGCGACCGCGACGCGCATCTGAAATCCGGCGACTTCTTCGACATCGAGAAGTTCCCTACGCTCGACTTCAAAGCGACATCCATCAAGAAGTCCGGCCAAAGCGAATACGAAGTGACCGGCGACGTATCGCTGCATGGCGTGACGCGTTCCGAGACGTTCGAAGTGACGTTCGAAGGCTCGGGCAAGGATCCATGGGGCAACACGAAAGCGGGCTTCAGCGCGAAAGGCGCTCTTAACCGCAGCGACTACGGCCTCACGTACAACGCGGCTCTGGAGACTGGCGGCGTTCTGATCGGCGACGAAGTGAAAATATCGATCGAGATCGAAGCCGTGCAAAGTTAATCGAGATTTGGGGAATCGCAGACGGTTTGTCCGGGGAAATCCGGGCAAGCCGTTTTTTCGTTGAAATTGAAATATAGGAAAGCCATATTGCCACACTTTCTCAATATTTCTCGGAACGTAACGCTCTGCGCCGCCAAGGTCGGCGTCAGCCGTTTCACCTAGGAGGGAAGCGCGACATCGTATAGACGAGTTCGGGTTACTTTGGTAAGCTTCCAATGTAATGGATGTTTAATCACGCCACTTTAGTTAGGTAGAACGGCTACTACTCCTTGCATGATCAGCGCGGAAGAGGAGATGTTATA
>JAQSXN010000127.1 GCA_029256665.1 Paenibacillus sp. | reverse complement strand
GAATCCGTGTGTTACAATATTGGGCGAATGGAGGAGAAATCATGTCCAATATTAGGTCAAACATACATCGGTATATGGAAAATTACACGGCCAAATGGCCGTTTAGCGGCACGATTCTAATTGCTCGCCACGGCGAGGTTTTGTTCCGGGAAGCTTACGGACAAGCCAATTTGGAGCATGGGGTGCCCAACCGGCCGGATACGAAGTTCGGCATCTGGTCGATTACGAAGTCGTTTACGGCTCTCGCCGTCGCGCTGCTCGCGAACGAAGGAAAACTTCAATTGCATGATCCCATTAGCAAGTACGTGCCCGAGATGGCAGCCAAGCCGCCGATCACGATTCTGCAAGCCATGCACCACGTCTCCGGCTTGCCGAATTTGACAAGCGGTCGGGAATACAACGCGAAATTAAATAAAGTGCCGATGACAAGAGCCGAAGCGTTCGGCCTCTTCCTGGAACTGCCTCTTGAATTCGAAGCGGGGAGCCGTTTCGCATACAACAACACGGGATATTATTTGCTCGGTCTGATTATCGAGGCCGTCTGCGAAATGACGTATCGGGAATTTATAACAAGCCGTATTCTGCAGCCGCTCGGGATGTCCGATACGGGCGTCCTGAACAACCGCGCCTTGATCCCGTCGCTAGCTTCCGCCTATCATGCCTCCGGCGATGGTCCCATCCCCGCGGTTTACATCGACATGGGTTTGCTGTTCTCGACCGGGGGCATGTATTCGACCATAGACGACCTGCATGCTTGGGCATTATCGTTCGAGACGGAGCAGCTTCTATCGAAAGAAGCGCTGCATCGGTTCTTCGGAGAGCCGGATGCGCCTTACGGCTTGGGGTGGTTCCTTGGCCGCATGCACGGACGCAAGCGAATCCATCACGGCGGCGCCTATTATGGATTTCGCTCCGAGCTTCATCGGTACCCCGATGAAGGGATAACGGTCATCGTGCTGACGAATTACGATTTCGTGCCTGCGACGAAGCTAGCAGACGCTCTTGCAGGGATTGTATTCGGGGAGGAATCGGCAGTGCCGGAGTTGCCCCCGGCCTACGACATGACATTGGAGCAGTTGCAATCGTATACCGGCATATACGAAGGTTTCGGCTGCAAGGCGGTCGTAGATCGGGATGAGCAAGGTTTGTTTTTCGAGTGGAACAATCGGGAATTATTGCGGATGTACCCCATAGCGCCCGATCTCTTCCAGCACCCGTGGTTCCTGAGCCAATATAGCTTCAAGCGGGACGATCAAGGCGAATTGTCGTTCCTGGGCATGAGACGGACGGAGCGTTAGCCTGCGGGAACAGAGAAGGCATCCTTCATCTTCCGAAGTCCCAGTTCGGCAACTTCTAACGCTTGCAAGTCTCCGAAATTTTCCATAAACAGCTCTAATGACAAATAGCCAGTATAGCCGCTCGCATGCAGCTGCTCAGCAAACTTCGCAAGCGGAGCGATGCCGTCGCCCGGGTAGAGGCGGTCGCGATCGGCGATCGTTTCCCTCGGGGGAAGCGGTCCATAATCATTGGCATGCACGATGCCGATCCGCCGGCCGTCTACCATCGCCAGCGTTTCCGTCTTGGAGCCGCCGGTATACATATGGAACGGATCCAGGAGCAGCTTCGCGTCCATCAATTCCGCGGCGCTTAGCACTTCCAGCGTCTCTTCCAGCGTATTCAGGCGAGCCGCCCTGCCCCAGAATTCCAGATAAGGCTCGACGCCAGCCGCCGTTCCGATCGCGTAAAGATCGGCGAAACGGCTGGCGAATTCATGCGGCGACACATCCTCCACTTGGCCGAACGGCGGAGCGGCTACCGCCTTGCAGCCCAGCTCGGCTAACAGCTCCATTTCGCGTTTGGCCTGGGCGAGCGCATCGCGCCGCACTTCTTCATCCCGGTCGGCCCAACGAAAAAAAGCGATGGCATTCGGAATTTCGATGCCAAGCGTCGTTGTTTCGTCCCGAAGAGAACGAAGCGAGCCTCCCGCTTCGATATAAGCTTCAACGTCCTTCACCCAAATCTCGATCCCGTCGTAACCGGCCTCGGCCGCGACTTTTACCTGCTCGGCGATTCCCAATTCGTAAGGCATAAGCGTCGAGGCGTTGAGCGCGCTCTTGAACGGAAATGTACGGGGTTGGCTTGGGTCCCGATCCAGGTCTACCATGTCGCTTGCACCGTCCTTCCTTCTTTGCTGCTTAAGATACCGAGTTCGATCAATCGAATGGCGTCTCTAGCCTCCTCCGGTTTCACTTCAAGCTCGGCCAGCCCCATAATATGCCGAGCTACGTTGCGGAAGTAATGCTGATAGCCGCCAGGGAGCGTCTCTATACGGCCGACAAAACGAACGCCTCCGATGACGGCGTCCAGCGTGCCGTGTTGTTCTTCCGGATCGATCCCGTATCCGGCATCCAGCGGCGTACGCCCCGCCTTTAGCTGGTCTTCCTGTCCATCCTCGCCGTACTTCACGAACGAACCTGCCGTGCCGTGCAACGCGTAACGAGGACCAGGCTGACGGACGAGCAACGACGAGCGAAGCCTCACCTTCAACCGATCGGCATAACCTAGCGTCACCTCGAAGCCGTCATCCGCGCCGGCGCCGTCGCGCTGCGTCCGGATATCCGCCGTAATCGACTCCGGCCTGCCGAAGAGGCACAATGCTTGATCGATCAAATGTACGCCGAGGTCGTAGAATACCCCGGAACCCAGTTTCTCTCCCTCATCGCGCCATCTGCGCGCCGATACAACGGGACTGAATCGGTCCCAACGGAATTCGGCTTCGCTGATCCGGCCAAGCCAGCCCGCTTGCAGCACGCTTCGGACTGTCTGATAGTCCCCGTCCCAGCGCCTATTATGGAACACGCTGATCACTTTGCCTTGCTTCCGGGCAAGCTCTGCAAGCTCATCCGCTTCCGCGCTCGTCGTCGTAAAAGGTTTCTCGACAATGACATGTTTGCCGGCCAGCAGTGCCTCCTTCGCGAACGAATAATGATCGATGCTAGGCGTTGCGACGACGATGAGATCGATGTCGGGATCGTTATAGAGCGACCGCGCCTCTCTGACGACCTCGACGAACGGATATCGTTCCTTCGACATCTCCGAGCTGCGCTCCACCACCTTCGTTAACATAAGCTCCTCCACGGCCGCAATGACTGGCGCATGGAAGACGCGTCCCGAAAAGCCGTAACCGATCAATCCGGTCCTCAATGGTTGATGAACCAAACGCTTTCTCCCCTTTCCCATGCTGGAATTCCTCGTTAGTCGCGAGCCGGCTCCCCTGCGAGCAACGCCGCGTTGAACAGAATCCGATTCTGGGGATACGGCGTATCGCCGTCTCCAACCGGGTGCAGATCGCTGTACCAGGAGTTGTAGTATTTGCTTCTGTAGGCTAGCGCCGTAATCCCCTTAACCTGTTTAAACACGCGGTAAAAATAATTTTCGTCAGCGTACCCGAGCGAATAGGCGATTTCTTTCACGCTAAGATCATCCTGCAGGAGAAGCTGGCTCGCGCGCTCGATCTTGCGATAAATGATCGTCTCCCTCGGCGACCGCCCCGTATAGCGGACAAAGCTGCGGGAAAGATGCTCATGCGTCCACCCGACCTTTGCGGCAAGCTCGTCAATCGATAAGGAAGAAGCCAAATGTTTGTCGATGTAATCCAACGCTTTGACGATTTGGGGAGGGAACGTCTCCTCGGCGGACGAAGGCGGCGTATTTTCCACAAGACTTTCCAGCTCTTCGAGCAGCGACATAAGCATTAGGCCTCCCCGCCGCCGAATCTGTTTCGGATGACGGTACGCGATCAGCAATACTTGTTTCATCATGCCCGCGAGCAGCTCGTCGTTCGTCCGGATGACCGGCGGGCCGCCGCGCGTTAGGATCCGAAGCGGCGGAATTGACGTTTCCGCATGTTCGAATGAGAAATGCACAAATAGATGTCTCGAGGGCTGCGCAGGATCATAGCGGTAACTATGTTGCTCTCCCGGTCTAGTGACGATAAAAGCGGGTTCGCCTAACGATATCTCTTGGTCTTCGAGAACGTACGCGCTTTTGGTCCCATAGGGGAACAAGAGCAGCTCAAAATCATGAATCGTCCTCGTTGCCAGCCCCGTTCCCGCCCGTTTAACGATGTCGCCCGCTATGGTGACGTTTGGCAAAACCTCATCCCGCACATATTCGCGATCGATACCCGCCCCTCCTTTCCATTAGCGCTGCAGCAGTCCCATGTCCGCCAAATTATTATAGCTCATGCTCAAGCTTTCGAACGGATCCCGTCTGCTGGCGTCTTGCTCCACGATCATCCATTCGACGCCGGCCTCTTCCGCCGCGGCCGCGATATCCCGGAAATCAAGCACGCCTTCGCCGATTTCGGCGAAATACCGCTCTTCGCCGGCTTCCATATCTTTAATATGCAGCAGCGGACAGCGCCCCTGCAGTCTTGTCCTCAAATAATCCGAGGGAGACACGTCCGCTTTGGCAGCCCAATACGTATCGAGCTCCATCCCCACGAAGTCCGGATCCGTTGCTTCCAGAAACCAATCCATCGCGTATTTCCCATCAAAACGCACGAACTCCCAGTCATGATTATGGTAGAGGAATTTGTATCCGCGCTTCGACATTCGCGCGCCGATCTCGTTGCAGATGCCGGCCTTGCGAAGCACGTCCTCCTTGTCCGCAAAACGCAGCGAAATCGAGATGTGCTTACCGCCGGCTACTTCGTCCAGATAATCCATAATGGCATTCTCATCGAACGCAAGCGTATCGAACCCGGCATGGGATCCCACAACGTGCAGACCAAGCGACTTTAGCAACTCCTTCTGCTCTTGTACCGTTACGCCCTCCGGCGGCAATCCAAGCTCAATGCCCTTGTACCCGATGGATGCAAGGCGCCTAAGCGTTCCTTCGTAATCGCGGCTCATCGCTTCCCTTACCGTATAGGGCTGTACGCCAATCGGAAATGTTTTCATTTCGTCCTCTCCCCCTTGCTCAAACGAGCGAATTGTATTTGAGTCCGAGCGGCAGCGGCTCCGGCCGATCGATCGACGATTGCAGCGTTAAGTGTCGTTCTTGTCGGGACGATTCGAAGATGCTAAGCGATATGTCCAAAATATGTCTCGCCAGCCTGCCGCTCGCGCGGTTGCTCCGCCCGCTCTGGATCGCGTGAGCCATGTCGGCTGCGCCGATGCCTCTGCTGTCGGTCGTAAAACCATGCGAGTACGGCACTTCTTTCAGCTCGCCCGTTGCCGTCTTCAGCTTGATCGTTCCTCCGAAAAAGTTGGCGTCCGGCACGTACAGTATGCCTTGCGTCCCATAAATCTCCATGCGCGGCTCATAGCCGAACGCTTCTTTGCAAGCTTGCAAGCTGGCGACCGCGCCGCCGTGGAAGTCGAGCGTTGCCGTTACATTGGTAGGCGCCTCCACCGGAACCGTCTCGCCGTATCTTGGCGACCTTGGGTTCGTAACCGTTATTTCCTTATGCAACTGCTGCGCCGATCCCGTTACGCGCTTGACCGGACCCAGCATCGCTACGAGCGCCGTCAAATAATAAGGCGCCATATCCATGACGGGATCGCCGCCAAGCTTCAGGAAGTTCTGGAAGTTCGGGTGCATGCCGTCGCCGGCATTGCCCATGATAATGGACGCGTGCGCCGCATACGGCTTGCCGATCCATCCGTCGTCGATCAGCTTGCGGCATGTCTGGATGCCGCCGCCAAGAAAGGTATCCGGAGCGCAGCCGACGAGCAGACCTTTCGCCTCCGCAATCTCCAGCACCTCGTCCGCCTCTTCGCGCGACAATGCGAAAGGCTTTTCCGTATACACGTGTTTGCCCGCTTCGAGCACAAGCTTATTGATAGGCGCATGTGCCGCGGGTGCCGTTAAATTAAGCACAATTTCGATCTCCGGATCGGCTATCAGCTCCTCCACGGTGTAGACGGCGCCTATGCCGAATTCTTCCGCCCGTCTGCGGGCGAGCTCGGGCACAAGGTCAGCAACCGCTTTCACTTCTATGATGTAATTAAACGTTTCCGTACAATTCTTCAGATAAATACCGCTGATCATGCCGCATCCGATTACGCCGACCTTTATTTTGCGCAAGCTTCATCATCCTTCCGGGTATTGTTCTAGCACAACACTATTATTGCGCAACGGCGACGGTTCCACAATGGAGCGGAAAGCAGATGGACTGGATTTTTTTGATATCGTCTTCTTTGACTATCGGCAGACCTCACGCAAGGCTTCTCAAATTGTCGCAACTGCGGCGATTGTTGGTCTTTTATGTACCGATTCGTCATAACCAGTATCCCGACTTCGACGAACTGGCCATCAAGCGGTACGCGGTTCCGTTCCTTTCCGATATGACGCTCGAGATCGAAGATCGGCGCGCGCAACTTGGCCGACGAGCAGCGTTACAATTTGTTGCCGGGAGGGGGAAATTTGAATTGCGCTAATAATTCCCCTCCCGAATCTAACCCTGAGCCATTATACTGAATATGAAAGTTGATTGTATGAATTTCCCACTCCAAACAGAAAAGGGGATGACTTCTATCCGATTGCGCGAGCTATAAACTCATACGAGTTTATATATAACGTCAGAGTCAGACGCAATGCCTCCGTCCGCTCTTCGCAATTATGATACATATTGTATCATGATCGTCGAGCTCCACTTTCAAGGAAAGGAGGAAAGCGAACCAACTTCGGCAAGGTAAGCCATCCTGCGAGATCAGACAGGCTACTACTATTCGATTAGGAGGATTTCATTCATGACGATTCGTCCATCGCTCCGCAATATGGGTGTTCGCACAATCTTAACTATCGGCATGCTCGTCGTATTTATGGCGCTTTCTCTCCTTATTGCGCAATATGCGTCCGCACATGGTTATGTCGATGCTCCCGCCAGCCGTTCCATCTTATGCAAGCAAGGCGTCAATACCGACTGCGGCAGCATCGTATACGAACCGCAAAGCCTGGAGACGACCAAAGGATTCCCGAATGCGGGTCCGGCCGACGGAAAGATTGCAAGCGCGAACGGAGCATTTCCCAAGCTTGACGAGCAATCCAGCACGCGTTGGAGCAAAGTGCAGATGACTCCGGGCACGCGCACCTTCACGTGGAAATTCACGGCGAACCACGCGTCGACCAGCTTCCGGTATTTCATAACGAAACCGAATTGGAACCCGAACGCAGCGCTCACTCGCGATCAGCTCGAGCTGACGCCGTTCTGTACGATTAACTATAACGGAGCTCAACCGCCAATGACGTTATCCCATGACTGCGACGTGCCTGTCCGCACGGGTTATCATATCATTCTTGCCGTCTGGGACGTCGATAACACCGCCAATGCGTTCTACAACGCGATCGACGTGCAATTCGCGAGCGGACCTGCCGATACGACGGCTCCGACCGTTCCTTCAGGCTTAACGGCGTCTAACGTCGGCACGACTAGCGCTACGTTGACCTGGTCCGGGTCGACGGACAATGTCGGCGTTACCGGCTACAAAATCTATAACGGCAGCACGCTTCTAACGACCGTGCCTTCCGCTTCGACGACCCGTACGCTAACCGGGTTAACGTCCGCTACCTCTTATTCGTTTAAAGTGACGGCGGTCGACGCGGCCGGCAACGAATCGGCGTCCAGCAATACCGTTGCCGTAACGACCGGTCAGGTCTCGGTCGATACGCTAGCTCCATCCGCGCCTCCGGGTTTGCATATCATGGGAGCCCCGACGTCTGCCAGCATGATGTTGATGTGGAGTCCGTCCACGGATAACGTTGGCGTCGCGGGTTACCGGATCTATCGCGGCTCGACCCTCGTCGCAACGGTAGCCGCATCGGCGACGGATTATACCGTTACCGGCCTATCGGCTTCGACGACTTACTCGTTTAGCGTCGTCGCGTTCGACTCCGCCGGCAATACGTCGGTTTCCAGCAATATCAGCGGCACGACCGCCGCGCCTCCGGCAGAAGCGCCTTGGGCGCCAGGTGTCCACTACACGGCCGGCACTCGCGTTTCTTACAACGGAGTCATATATACCTGCAGACAATCCCATACGTCGCTAACCGGCTGGGAGCCGTCCAACGTGTTGGCTTTGTGGCTGCTTGTTTAACCTGAAATTATTGATAAAGCAAACGTCTTAATGGCCGTACCGCGGTCTCACGAATCGACTGGAACGATTCGCGAGCGCGGCACGGCCTTATTAATGAGGAAAATGAACAATCGGACCATAATGAAGCGGCGGCGGACCAAGGCTTAATAAATAAAGTCTTAGACTGCCGCTGTTCTTACTTTTAATTGATCACCTTTTTTTCACAGTCAGGTGAGGACTCTTATTAAGAAGAGGCTCTGCTTCTTTTAAGGCAACTTTCCGTAGTCGATGGCATACCAAAGTGTTAATTATTTGGCATTGTTTTTATCGGTAAATTTCCGCGCATTCTGTGCTTGTGGGTTGGTAAAAACAATGATTTTTCCAAACACCCGCGAGTGGTTGACCGTACCACTCTGCGGGGCAAGCTTGAGACGTTGGCCCCCACGGGTTGAAATACCACAGCGAGTATTTTGAAGGCCATTCTCGCCAGCCTTTTATGGTCTGTTCAGCTAGCCGCCGCTCTCGTTCCCGTGACTTC
>JAQSXN010000126.1 GCA_029256665.1 Paenibacillus sp. | reverse complement strand
TCCATCATAGCTTTGCCATGAGCGGAAACGGTATCGGCATCGGAGCCGAAGGAACGATCGCCGATGACGGGATTGTTCGGATTGCTGTTAATGTCTAGTACCGGCGCAAAATCCATATTAAAGCCAAGCGAGCCTAGCTCTGCCCCGAGCGATTGGCCGACGGCATACGTATAGTCCGTATCGCCTTTGCCGGCGATCTGTCGAGCGGTTGGCATCTTGGTGAATTCGGAGGGCATCCGGCTGACTTTGCCGCCTTCTTGATCGACGCTAAGCCAGAGAGGAATAGAATCCGGATCGTCGGCGTTGCTCTCCTTCAGCTGATTCAACAGGCGGAGCGTCTGGCCAGCGTTCTCGATATTATCCTTAAAGAGGATGAATCCTCCGACATGGTAATTCTGAATAAAAGAAAGCGCGTTTTTGTCCATGGACGTGCCGTCCAGACCGATTATGGCAAGCTGTCCGACCTTTTCTTCAATGGACATTGAATCGATTCGATCCCATATCGCCTTATCGTCAAGATGATTAGGGGCGTCATCTTCGGGAGCGGGAGTCGGAGTAGGCTCGGAACTTGGGGTTGGACTGGCGGTTAACGTGCTCTCAGGCGCGTGTGCGGTAGCTTCGGCCGTCGGCGAGGCAGTGGAGTTCGTCGTACCTTCTTTGCCGCAACCTGCAAGGGTGCTTGCAGCGAGTATGGCGATCATAGCGGACAGGAATGGTTTGCGCATATGCAGCTCCTCCTTCTATCGCATGAGTATCTTTATATTGTAGCGATGCGTTATCGCGATAGCAAATCAGCGAGATTTTAAGGTTAAAGAAATTGTAAAGTTAATATGCAAACGCCGTTTCCAATCGCATTCGCCCTGCACATGATAATGTACCTATGGTGTCAGGAGAGGATGCGTATTCATGAAGATTTGTATCATTGGCGCGGGATACGTCGGCTTGACGACGGCGGCCGTATTAGCGGATCTTGGGCATAGGGTTCAATGCGTCGACCGCGACGAAAACAAAGTTGCTTCGCTCAAAAAAGGATTGATCCCGATCTTTGAGCCGGGATTATCCGAACTGGTCGTACGCAACGTCCAAGAAGGACGTTTGTCGTTTCATTCGGACGTAGCGGCAAGCATAACTGCGCATGAGATTATTATGATAGCCGTCGGCACGCCTTCGGCGGCGGACGGAACGGCAGACCTCATCTATGTAAGAAGCGTGCTGCTTGCGATCAGCGCCGCGCTCCATACACATAAAACGATTGTAATGAAGAGCACCGTTCCGCCTGGCACAGGCGTGTGGGCAACCAAATTTCTGATGGAGAGGGGAATTCCGGATCATCGTTTCGATCTTGTATCCAATCCGGAGTTTCTTAGGGAGGGCACGGCGATCCATGACACGCTAAATCCTGATCGCATCGTTATCGGTTGCCGCAACGTTGCGGCTGCGGAGAAGGTTCGAGCGATATACGATGGCATCGAAGCCGAGACCGTATGGACCGGACAAACCGAAGCCGAATTAATCAAATATGGCTCCAATGCTTTCCTGGCCACCAAACTCTCCTTCGTTAACGAGTTGTCTCGCGTATGCGACGTGTTTGACGCCGATATCACCAAGGTGGCGCAGGGCATCGGCATGGACAGCCGGATCGGCGGAAAGTTTTTGCAGGCGGGCATCGGTTACGGCGGGTCTTGTCTGCCGAAGGATGTCAACGCGTTAATTGGCGCCGCCGCAACAAGGGATGTCAACTTAAAGTTGCTGCGTGAGGTAGCGGCGGTTAATGAATCTCAGCCCGATTATTACGTCGATAAGCTGGAACAAAAGCTTGGCGCGCTCGATGCCAAGGTTCGAATCGCGGTACTAGGCGCGACGTTTAAGGAAAACACGGACGATCTCCGTTACTCGCAAGCGATCGAGCTAATGAAACGGTTATCGGCGCGCGGCTGCTCCGTCATCGCCTACGACCCGTTGGCAGCTCCGGCTATTCCCGGCGTAAAATGGGCGAAATCGGCGCTGGAGGCGGCAAACGGGGCGGATGCGCTCGTTGTCGCTACGGGATGGAAGGAGTTTATCCAAGCGGATTGGGGGCAGATCAAAAACAAGATGCGCGGCAAGATCGTGATGGATGGACGCAATGTGCTCAATCGGACCGCGGTTAAGGAAGCGGGGCTGACATATGTGGGATTAGGCCGGCCATAGCCGGCTGTTTTGCGCGACTTGAACATTTTCGTTACACTGTTGCAATAGACATATTACTGCCCGGCGTTGCCATATAATGCCCTGTACGCGGTGGGAGTCATCCCCTCATGCGCCATAAATCGCCGGTTGAAATAGCTTACGCTCGGATAGCCAGCCTCTATCGCGATTTGGCCGATAGGGGCCGCGCGCCGTTCCAGCAGCCACTGCTTCGCCGTTTGAAGCCGGCAGCGGGTTATAAAATCCATCGGGGTCATCTCCATCACGCTTCGGAACAGCTTGCAGAAATAATGAATGGAGACGCCGGCGAGCGTCGCCCAGCGCTCCAGCTCGAAGGGCTGCAGCGCTTCCTTCTGCATGAGCGGAAGGAGCTCCAGTATGCGGTTGCCGGAGGAGCTGGACCTGAACGTCGCACGTGGTACGGCTTGTTCGACGAACAACGCGATCAACGCGTAGCTTAACGCCGATAGTTTGTGAGGTCGCAGCATGCGATAATTTTCTGCTTCGACAAGCAGGTCTTCATGCGCTTGAATCCAGTTGTCGGTTTGGCGAAGCGTCCAAAGCCGGCTCTGATGCAGCTCCCTAATGACGAGGAAATCGCCCAAGAGGCTGTCTCCGTAGAAGTGGAACCAGCGGATGCTCCATGGATCGTCTTTGCTGGAATAATAACGTTGATATTGTAGCGGGAAATAAAGCACGGCATCGCCGGGACCGAGCTCGTGTTTCTCGTTATCGATCTCTACATAACCTTTGCCGGACACGACAAAGTGAATATTAAAGTTGCCCAGCGCCCCGGCTTCGCGGGTAACCCCATGATCCGGAGTGTTCTCGTAATGTCCTACGGACTCGGGAAGGCAGAAGTAGGGGCTGTGCTGCAACGTGAGCAGATGGCTCTGTCTATGCATCGTAATTACTCACCACCGTCGACAAAATTGTTCTAACAGACTTCAAAATAATATCATTTTCATTTTAATGCCGTAGTCATATAATCGCAATATAGTATTACCCAAGATTGATCAGAAACAAAGGAGAGAATATCCATGACCTTGAGCAAACTGAAATGGGGCGTGCTCGGCTGCGCGGGAATCGCCAAACGCTCCGTCATTCCCGGCGTACAAGCTTCGCAATTTAACGAAGTGACCGCCATTGCCAGCCGCAACTTCGACAACGCATCGCGTACGGCGGAGGAGCACGGCATCCAGACGGCTTACGGCAGTTACGAGGAGCTGCTATCCGATTCTTCTATCGACGTTGTCTACATCCCGCTGCCGAATCATCTGCACAGAGAATGGACCATCCGCGCCGCGGAAGCAGGCAAACATGTATTGTGCGAGAAACCGCTTGCCTTAAACGCTAACGAAGCCGCGGAAATGGCGGAGGCATGCGCAAGGGCAGGCGTCCAGTTGTCCGAGGCATTCATGTACCGCTGGAACCCCCGTTACGATGCCATTCGCGATATCATTGCCTCCGGCGAAATCGGGGAGCTGCGCGGCATTAGAAGCGCGTTTACCTTTAACAACGCCAAGGACTCGAATAATGTTCGGTACCGCAAAGAATGGGGAGGCGGATCCATCTATGATGTCGGCTGTTACCCCATAAACGCGGCTAGGCTGCTGCTGGGCAAGGAACCTGAAGCCGTGACGGTGCAAGCGATCTTCTCGCCGGAGCATGACGACGTCGATATGATGGCTTCCGGTCTGATGGAATTCGAAGGCGGCGTATCGCTGACGTTCGACTGCGGCATGTGGGCCGCGTTCCGCAACCCGCTTGAGGTGCTAGGCACGGATGGCATCATCGAAGTGCCATCGGCATTCGTGACGCCGACGGAAGGCAGCGGCGATTTCTACGTGCAAGCCAATGGAGAACGCCGTTTGGTGCAGGTGAAACACGTCAATGCTTATACCGAGCAAGCAGACGCCATGTACCGGGCAGTTCGGGGAGAAGAGCCGCTGCGCTTTGATGCCGACGATGCCGTAAGCAATATGAAAGCCGTCGACGCGTGTCTGAAATCCGCGCGCGAAAGAGCAAGAGTAACGATCAACTAATCCAATAGATCCAATAGGAGAGGATGTTAACCATGGAATATATCGACATTAAAGGCTGCGAGAAACCGGTTTCCTTTTTAATGAAAGGCACGGATTATTTCTATCACGATTCTTACGAGAAAGCGGCAGCCAATCTGGATGCCTTCCTCGCGATCGGAGGCAACTCGCTTGATTCCGCTCACATTTATTGCGGAGGGCAAAGCGAAGAGGTTATCGGGCGTTACATGGAAGAGCGCGGCAATAGAGACTCCATCGTCATTCTGACTAAAGGCGCTCACCATAATCAATACGGACCGCGCGTCAGCCGCGAAGACATCGCTCACGATCTTGCTGTCAGCCTGGAGAGACTTCGTACGGATTTTATTGATCTGTACGGTCTGCACCGCGACAATCCGGAAATTCCCGTGCAGGTCATCGTCGATGCGCTCAACGAACATATCGAAGCCGGCAAGGTCGGCGCGATCGGCGTATCCAACTGGACGTGGCAACGGATACAGGAGGCTAACGAATACGCGGCGGCTAACGGTCTGAGAGGGTTTACCTTCAGCAGCCCGAATCTTAGCCTTGCCAAAGCCAATGAGCCGTTCTGGCCTGGTTGCGTATCCGCGGACGAAGAGACGATCGCGTGGCACGAACGCGTCGGTCTTCCATTGTTATCGTGGTCCTCGCAAGCAAGGGGATTCTTTACCGGCCGGTTTACTCCTGAAATAAGGGACAACGCGGATTTGGTGCGGGTGTTCTACAACGAAGGAAACTGGGAAAGGCTCGAGCGAGCGAGGAGATTAGGGGAAGAGAAGGGAGCATCCGCCATTCAGATCGCTCTGGCTTACGTCTTGAACCAGCCGTTCCCGACCTGTGCCCTGATCGGCGCGCAAACGTCGCAGGAGCTGTTGTCCTGCGACGAAGGTTCGCGAATCGTATTGACCAAAGCAGAGATGGACTGGCTCGACTTGAAGCGAGAAAGCCTGACGGTCTAATTAGACGGCTATCGGTTACTCCGATTTAAACAACGTTGCGATGGAGCCGCCTTCGGTAATGATTTTGATGGCGGTTCCGAGCAATGGAGCCATCGGCAGCACGACAAATTTGTCGGACCGATTCTCGTCGAGACGGATCGTGTCGGTAATAACGATCTCCTGAATGTTGGGATGGTCGAGCTTCTGGAGAGCCTCGCCCGAGAACAAGCCGTGTGTCGCGCAAATAAACGCGTCGTCGGCGCCGCGTTTCTTGAGCGCCTCTACAACGTTGACGATCGTGCTGCCCGTATCGATCAAATCTTCGATGATGATCGGCGTCATGCCTTCCACTTCGCCGATAATGTGCGTAATCTCGGATTGGTTATGCGCCGGACGGTTCTTGATCATGATCGCGAACGGGCAATCCAGCAGTCCCGCCAGCTTCTCGGCCGTCGTGGCGCGACCGGCATCCGGGGATACGACGACGGGATTGCGGATGGTCTTCGAACGCAAATAATCGATAATCAGGTCGAGCGCCGTCAGGTGGTCGACCGTTATTTTGAAGAAGCCTTGAATGGCATCCGCGTGCAGGTCGACGGAGATGATACGATCCGCTCCCGCCGTCGTGAGCACATCCGCGACCATCTTGGCCGAGATCGGCTCGCGGGGCGCCGATTTGCGTTCCTGGCGCGCGTAGCCGTAATAGGGCATAACAATATTGATGGATTTGGCGGAGGCGCGTTTGGCCGCGTCGATCATGATCAGCAGCTCGACCAGATGTTCGTTGACGGGATGGGATAACGATTGAACGATATACACATGGTAGTTGCGGATCGTTTCTTCATAGGAAACGTGGATTTCGCCGCTCTGCGCGCGCGAAATGTTGGAACGGCCGAGCGGCAGCTCCAATTGCTTGCAGACCTCTGCAGCTAGATCCGGGTTGGATGACCCGGAGAAAATTTTAATGTTCGGCATATTGCCCTCCGTATGATTCTATTTAAACTCCCAAAAACGCTGAGACCGGCCGCGGCCGATGCTCAGCGTTTCGTTGCGGTTAGCGCAAATTCGGAATCGCGACGTCCTGATTCGTTTCCGCTTCATAATCGATGCCGTCCGTCTCGAAGCCGAACAGCTGGAAGAACTCGCGGCGATACCCTTCGAGATCGGAAAGCTCGTAGACGTTCTCCGTCGATAGATCAGCCCACAGCTTAGCGACTTCGGCTTGGATCTCCGGCTTCATCTCCCAATCGTCGACCCGGATTAGGCCTTTGTCGTCCACGGCGGTTCCTTCGGCAGCATAAAGACGTTCGGAGAACAGACGGTACATTTGCTCGATGCAGCCCTCGTGCAGTCCTTTTTCCTTCATGACTTTATAAAGTGCGGAGATGTACAGCGGCACGACCGGGATCGCGGAGCTGGACTGCGTAACCAGCGCTTTGTTAACGGATACGTAAGCGCGGCCGCCGCTGGCGGACAATTGCGCGTTCAAACGCTGCGCGGTTGCTTCCAAGTCGTTTTTGGCGGCGCCGATCGTTCCTTCGCGGTAAACGGCATGCGTAATTTCCGGTCCGATGTATGAATAAGCGACCGTCGCAACATCGGATTCCAGAAGGCCGGCGGCGCTCAGCTCGTCGATCCACATCTGCCAGTCTTCGCCGCCCATGACGGCAATCGTTTGGCGAAGTTCGTCTTCCGTAGCGGGTTCGATCGTAGCTATCGAAACGTCGCCGGAGTGGAAGTTAACGGTTTTGTTCGTGTACGTCTCGCCTAGCGGCTTGATGACGGAAGCGAATGTCTCGCCCGTCTTCGGATGCGTGCGGCGCGGGGAAGCGACGCTGTAAATGATCAAATCGATTTTGCCAAGCTCGGTGCGGATAAGGTCGATCGTTTTTGCTTTAATTTCGTCGGAGAACGCATCGCCAACGACGCTAAAGGATTTTGTGCCGGCTGCCGCAGCCGCCTCTTCGAACGCCGCGGAGTTATACCAGCCCGCGGAGGCGGTACGCGCTCCTTCCGCCGCTTTGTCGAAGTAGACGCCGACCGTGTTAGCTCCCGCTCCGAAGGCGGAGACGATACGGGAAGCGAGGCCGTAGCCGGTGGACGCGCCGATGACGAGCACGTTGCGCGGGCCTTTCAGCGCCGGCTGGCTCTTGACGTAATCGATTTGGCGCTGAACTTGTTTGGCGCAGCCCTCGGGATGCGCGGTCGTGCATATAAAGCCGCGTGTTTTCGGTTGAATGATCATATTGGGATATTCCTTTCTCTCCATAGATTGCTTCATCATTATGTAGCAAGGACAACTCTATCCCATTTTACCGATTTTTCCACGCGAATGGAAGTCAAATGAAAAAAGAGAGCGCGGGCGGCGCTCTCCGTACGATGAGCCATTGCCAGAATTAATGGCGGCCGGCCAGCTGCTGCTCGGCCATCTGGACCAGCCGGCGCGTAATGTTGCCGCCGATGGAGCCCATGTCCCGAGTCGTCATGTTGCCGTAGTAGCCGTCTTGCGGGAGCTGGATGCCCAATTCGCCGGCAATCTCGTATTTCATCTGCTCCAGCGCGGCGCGCGCCTGCGGTACGACAAGATTATTGTTTCTGTTGTTTGCCATCTTTTCTCAGCCTCCTTTTCTACAGGTATTATGCGAATAACTCAAACGTATTATTCGTCAGCCGAACCTGTATTTACCGAGGAATCCGCGAATAAAAACGTGGTAAAATGGGGACGAGGTGACTCCTTATATGTTTATGAAACCGATGCTTGCCATTGAGAGGGAAGTGCCCTTCGACGACGAACGTTACTTATTCGAACCCATGATCGACGGGCAGCGCCTTCAGCTCGTCATGATCGGCGGGAAAACGACCTTGCTGACGCGGCACGGCAACGACGTCACGCGCCAATATCCGGAACTACATAACGTACCGCTGCGCAGACCGGCAGACGTCGTGCTTGACGGCGAGATCGCCTACGTGGAGCCCGTTACGGGCAAGACGGATTTCGGCACGCTCCAAAAGAGATTCCGGATGAAGGGATCGCTGCGCATTCGCGAGGCGATGAGCTTGATCCCGATGCGTTATTTCGTGTTTGACGTTCTGTATTATAACGGCATCGATTTGCGCGAATATCCGCTTTACGCACGCAAGAGGATGCTGCAAGCGTTGTTGGAGGATAACGGCTACTACAAACAAATGGCGTTCGAGGTCGGCAGGGGAATCGAGCTGTTCGGCAAATCCGCTGCTTTAGGTCTGGAGGGCGTGATGGGCAAGGCCAGACGGAGCAAATACGCCGAAGGAAAGAGCGAGGACTGGATCAAAATCAAGACGCCTCCGAATATAGCCGAGCCGCGATAAACGATGAACCGCCAACATGATAAAAGCTGCTTCGACAAGATCCGAGTTATGATCGGATGGATCTTGTCGAAGCAGCTTTTTGCGGTTCTTGCCACGATATTTCTTTACAGAACTCTCCGGGCGGTTACGTATTTGGTCTTC
>JAQSXN010000125.1 GCA_029256665.1 Paenibacillus sp. | reverse complement strand
CCGGAATACGCTGCCTCGTCTCCCGCCGTCATTCTGGCCGCGGCCGCGACGGCCACCAAACATATCCGGCTATCCAGCGCCGTAACCGTATTGTCGTCCGACGACCCCGTTCGCGTCTATCAGGACTTCGCCACGTTGGACGGCCTGTCGAACGGCCGGGCGGAAATCATGGCGGGACGCGGCTCGTTTATCGAATCGTTCCCGCTATTCGGCTATAGTCTGGACGATTACGATGCCTTGTACGAAGAGAAGCTCGAGCTGCTTCTCGCCATTACGAAGTCCGAAAAGGTGAGCTGGCGCGGCGGCCATCGCCCTGCATTCGATAATCTCGGCGTCTATCCGAGGGCCGTACAAGACCCTCTCCCGGTATGGATCGCCAGCGGCGGCAATCCGGAGTCCGCGATCCGCGCGGGCATGCTCGGTCTGCCGATCGTATTCGCGATCATCGGCGGCATGCCGGAACGATTCGCTCCGCTTGTCGACCTGTACAAACGAGCGGCGATTCAAGCCGGCCACGATCCGCGCAAGCTGCAGATCGCCACGCATTCCCACGGCTTCATCGGCGATACGACCGAAGGGGCGGCCGACACGTTCTTCCCGGCGACCCAGGCGCAAATGAACAAGATCGGACGCGAGCGCGGCTGGCCGGCGTACGATCGGGCGGCGTTCGACGCTTCCCGCAATCTGCGCGGAGCTCTTTATGTAGGCGACCCCGAGTTCGTGGCGGAGAAGATCGTCCTTTTGCATAAGAATCTGGGCCTTACCCGCTTCTTCCTGCACATCGACGTCAGCTCGCTCCCGCATCGCGAGGTGCTGAAGACGATCGAGCTGCTGGGCACCAAGGTAGCTCCTATCGTGCATAAGGAGCTGGCCAGGACCGAATCGAAAGCGTAATGCCGAGCTAGATGGCCAATCGCCATTAAACCAAATAAGCCTCCCGCTCCCATGATTCGCGGAACGGGAGGCTTTTTTCAATAGGTCCTTATGTCGGGTTTTCCTCAACCAGCTCGTAGCTGACGAAAGCGAACCGCTTGCTATCCGGCGACCAGGAATTGACGTTTATGGTGCCTTGCCCGCCAAAAAGCTTCGCGAGCACGCGATGCTCCCCGCCCTTCGCCGACATCGCGCGAAGCTCGACGTGCTTGTTCGCGGGATGGTCGCCCGGCGCCACGTCTCCTTTGCGATAAGCAATATAAACGACCATCTCTCCGTCCGGCGACACGTGCGGGAACCAGCTGTTGCTTTCATCGAACGTCATCTGCGTCTGCTCGGAGCCGTCCGCTCTCATCCGCCACACCTGCATCAATCCGGTGCGCACGGAATTAAACCAAATATGTTTCCCGTCCGGCGAATATTCCGGGCCGTCGTCCAGGCCCGGCGTGTCGGTTAACCGAACCTCGCCGCCGCCCGCAACCGGAATGACGTAGATGTCGTATTGGCCTCCCCGTTCGGCGCAATAAGCAAGCATGCTTCCGTCTGGAGACCACCCGTGCAAGTAACTTGGACCGTCCGGCGTAACCAAGACGGGCTCACCGCCGGCGCGCGGCAATACGTAAATGCGGGACAATCCATCCTCTTCCGCATGGTGGCTGACGGCAATCTCCGCATGGTCCGGCGAAAGCACATGGTCGTTGTTGCAGCGGCTTGCCAAACCGGAGTCGATCGTGCGAATATCGCCCGTTGCGAGATCAAAAGCGTGCAATAACCCGCCGCCGTTATAGATCAACTGATTATCGCGAGTCCAGTTGGGCGCTTCGATCCGTTTATCGAACGTCGCCAGCACGGTGCGCTCTCCGGTCGCTATGTCCATCGTCTCCAAATGACTTTTGACCTTCATCCCCTCAAATCCCTTCTTTTGAACAAGTAGCTCCATTATAGGGAAAGAACCGCGCCGGGGCAATTCATTGCGGCCGAGCCTCCTCCTTCGCGAAACATGCAAGAAAAGCGCTCCGCTTGGCGGAACGCTCCTAGTTAAGAGTGCTGGGTTAAGCGTTAATTCGATGCGAACAGAGCTTTCTTGAGCTCCTTATTGCGTTCGGCGAAAATGTCGTTATGGGAAGACACCATGCCGTAGCCGTACGCTTCCGGCTCGATGAATTGCTTCGCCTTGTTAACCGCGTTAGCCGCGTCCTGGAAGGCGCCGGCAATCAGACGCAGCTTGCCGTCATGCGCCAAGATATCGCCCGCCGCGTACAGACCCGGCACCGATGTCTCGCTGTTGGACGAACCTTCGATCCCCCATTGCTCGTGCATCTTGATCTTCACTTCGCTCTTCTCGAGCAGATCGGAGTCGCGATCGTAGCCATGATTAATGATGACTTCGTCGACGGACAGCTCGATCTCGGTATCGTCATCGTGATTTTTGATCATGACCGAACCGATCGCATCCTGTTCGGGCGTCGCGATCAACTTGCCGATCGACGTATTAAGCAGGATGCCGACGGAGCTCTTCATAAGCTTCGTCACTTCCGCCTCATGCCCTTTCAGCACTTCTTTCCGGTACGTCAGATATACCTTCTTGGCGATCGGTTCAAGCTCGTTCGCCCAATCGATAGCCGCGTTGCCCCCGCCGGAGATCAGAACGACCTTGTCGCGGAAGCGTCCGAGCGACTTGACCGTATAGTGGAGATTGGATACCTCGAAGCGGTCCGCGCCTTCGATATCCAGCTTCGTCGGCTTCAGGATCCCGCCGCCCACGGCCAGTATAACCGTACGCGAATAATGTTGCCGACCGGAGGACGTATGCAGCACGAATACGTCGTCTTCGTTTTTGGAGATGGACGTGACCTTCTCCCCCGTCACAACCTCGGGAGAGAACGTCAGCCCTTGCTGCACGAGCTGGCTGATGAGCTGCTCGCCGGTTACCGGCGTCAATCCGCCGATGTCCCAAATCATTTTCTCGGGATACACATGGACCTTGCCTCCCAAGAGAGGCTGGAATTCGATAATCTTTACCTTCATCTCGCGCAGCCCAGCGTAGAACGCCGAATAAAGCCCCGCCGGCCCGCCGCCTATTACGGTTACGTCATATATCGCATCTAATGTCATATGGCATCACTCCTTACCATTGGATTCTCATTATCGTATTACATGAATGGTACCATAATTCTTTGAGAATGAAAATCATTAACACATAATAGACACAAAAAGGCCAACCAGAACATTCTGGCTGACCTAATAATACGAAAAGCCGGAAATCGTCGCGGGACGACTCCGGCTGTTGATGACTTGATTGGCCCTCTACGTATTCGCGCCGCCCTTGGACAGCTGATCCTGCGCCATCCGAATGAGCTCCTTGACCATCGAACCGCCGATCTTGCCGCCGATGTGGCCGGCGTCCTCGGTCGTTAACTGCCCGTTGCCTTGCGGTTTAAGCGGAATGCCCAGCTCCTTGGCCACCTCGAACTTCACGTTATCCGGCCGATTCGGATCCACCTGGTAACCTTCGCGCTTCATCACTTCCGCCTTTAACGTCTGCATGCCTTGCGCGGCCCCGGGTACCGCGTACTTGCGCCTTCTGGACATCATTCCACCGCCCCTTCGCGTCGTTTACGTCTAAGATGCCCGGATCATGGAGAAACCATGCATGTGGAACGCCGGTTTATGCGTGGTTTTTGCCGGTGATGCCGGGTTCCGTGCCGCCGCGAATGTCAGCCAAGCTAGAGCGGCGCTTGTTGCTTGCGTAGCCTAACAGCAGCACGGCTAAGCCCAGCGCCACGACGACGCCGGCTCCCCATGGATGGTAGAGAAGCGTCGACGTCTCTTCCGCCATGACTCCTCCGAGCCCCGCGCCCGCCGCGAGCCCCAAGTGGATAAAAGAGGTGTTGAGGCTAATGACGATGTTCGCGGAATCCTTGGATTGCCGGATGAAATAGGTTTGAATAGCGGGACCGGAGACAAACATGGCGAGCATGACGAGCGCGATCAGACCTATGCCCGTCAGGTAAGAGCCCGCTGCCAACGGCAGCAGCGCCAGGGCGGCGACATGCGTCGTCACGCTGGCCACAATCACTCGCTTCTCGCCCCAGCGATCCACGCCGTAACCCCCAAGCCGCGAGCCAGCGGCGCCGACGACGCCGAGCAGCAGCATGATAAGCGCGATCCGGGAAGCGTCCAGCTTCCAAATATCCGTCATGAACGGCGTAAGGAAGGTCAGCAGCACGGAGTTGCCCGCTTCTCTCAAGAAGGAGAACAGCAGTCCCGCCAGCACAAGTACGCTGCCTAACGATTTCCATTGCTTGCGGAGCGGAATCGCTTCATCTCCGGCAATCGCCGGCAGCATTCTGGCAATGATGACCGCAACGACTAGCGCGCCTGCGCCAAGCAAGGCGAAGATGGCTTGCCAGCCGAGCCATTCCGTTATGGCGATTCCTATCGGCACGCCCAGAATGAGCGAGCTGCTGAAGCCGAGAATGATCGTCCCGATCGCTCCGCCGACCTTCTCGGCGGGGACGATCTTGGAAGCGATGCCGAACGCCGCGACGAGATAGACGCCCGAGCTAACCCCCAAGACGACTCTTGCTAGTAGAAGGATCGCGAATGACGTGGCCGCAATGGAAAGCGCCGTCCCTAGGACGTAGAGCGCCAGTGCTCCGAGCAGCACTTGGCGCCGTTCCAGACGAGAAGTTAGAGACACCAGGATCGGAGTGCCGATCGCGAAAGCGAGCGAATAAGCGGTCACCAGCTGTCCCGCCAGAGCGATGGAAATGCTGAAATCATCGGCCAGCACCCGAAGAATGCCCGACACGACAAGCTCCGAGGTTGCCGTCAAGAAAACTCCCAAGGTAATCATGTAAATCGTTAACCTCTGCATACGATTCATAATAGAGCACGCCCTTTCGTACCTGTTCTAAATTGCTTAAATGAAGTATAGTAAGGTTACGATAAAAAAGTAAGAACGCAAATTCATTGGATATTATCCAAATGAATAGACTTACTAACCTAATGGTAAGTATAAATGAATCTTAGGGCAGTAGGGAGGATGAAGTCATGCTTATGGGAAAGGCGGAGGAGCAGGAAGCCGAGTTGGAGCAGGGCGGAGCGCCGGCCATCTGCTCCGTTCTCGAGATTCTTGGCGCCAAGTGGTCGTTTTTGATTATCGCTCAGCTAGCCGACGGGCCATTGCGCTTCAACGAGCTTCATCGCAGATCAGCCGTCATTCGCACGCAATCGTTGACCAACGCGCTGCGGCATCTGGAGCAGAGCGGCATCGTCAGCCGCACCGTATACCCGACCGTGCCGGCGACGGTGGAATACGCCTTGACCGACAAGGGCGCCGATTTCCTTACGGCGCTTGCGGAGATGGAGCGTTGGGCGGCCAGGTGGCGGAACTAGGGATGCAAGTCGCGGCGCAGCTCGTTGCATTCCAAAGAAATGTAGAGAAAGCAAGGCAAAATGATTTACTTTCCTATATTCGAACAAAAAGGGACATTCCCCGGATCATCGATGATGACCTTGGGGAATGTCCCTAATTTTCGCAGCCCTATGTGATGTTCATTTGTTCGAGGCTTGCGGGTTATGACCCAAACTTATCCGGCTTTAATTTCCAGCAGCTCGTATTCGATGACGCCTACCGGAGCGTTGACCTGAATTTTTTGGCCTACCTTTTTGCCCATCAGTTCTTTGCCCAGCGGGCTTTCGTACGAAATTTTATGATTCGCCACGTCGGCTTCGGCCGGACCCACGACTTGATACTCGATTTTCTCGCTAAACTCGATATCGTTCAGGACGACCGTCGAGCCGATGCTTACTTGGCTGGAGCTAATGCTGCTGGCATCCACCACTCGCGCGATCTTGAGCATCCGTTCCAGCTGAAGAATGCGCGTCTCCATAAACGCCTGATCGTCCTTGGCGGAATGGTATTCGCTGTTTTCCTTCAGATCGCCGTAGCTGATGGCCACCTTAAGCCGCTGGGAAAGCTCCTTCCGCTTGACCGTCTTGAGCTCGTCGAGCTCATCCTCGATCTTCTTTAGCCCTTCCGGCGTCAGAATCAATTCTTCCTTGCTCATTATCGCAGCCTCCGCTTCCTGATCTATATGTTGAACCCATCATCCAATAACCCGATAACACGATCCGCTTACTCCTTAGTGTACCATAATTCCCACTCCGGGAGGACGTTATGCCAACGGACTTATTTGGAGCCTTTATGCTGAAAACGGCATATAAACCGTCAAACTTGCCGATAGGCGCTCTCACGCATTCGTGATACGCTATGTGAAGAGATTGACAGACGAACGGGAGGCAAAGCGGCATGGCATACCGGGTAGCGTTAGTCGGATGCGGCGCGATCGCGGATCGGCATCTAGACGCATTAAAATATTTAAACGAGAAGGGGCGACTCGAGGCTGTTGCGGCCGCCGACGTAAACGAAGCGCGCTTGCAGGCGGCGGCGCGGCGTTACGGCTCCCATTTGAGACATTACGCGGACTATAAGCAGATGATCAAGGACGAGAAACCCGACATCGCGATCATCACCCTGCCCCATCATCTGCATGCGGAAGCGGCATGCTTCGCCGCGGCGGCCGGCTGCCACGTTTTGCTGGAAAAACCGATGGCGCTAAACGTCCAAGAGTGCGACCGAATCATGGAGCATGCCCGGCGAAGGAACGCGACTCTCCTTGTCGGACATACGCTGCGGTATTCGGCCCCTATCCGGCAAGCCCGCAAAATAATTCAGGAAGGCGGACTTGGACAGCTGATCATGGTGCATGACGCGAGGCATACCGATTATTTTGCTGAGGGGCGGCCGGAATGGTTTTTCGCCAAAGCCATGTCGGGAGGCGGCATCGCGTTTAATCTTGGCTCGCACTCCATCGACAAGGCGATTTGGCTTGCCGGCAGCCCCGTCGCCTCGGTCGCCGCGAGCATGACGTTCCACGGCGATCGCGGCGACGTGGAGGGCAGCGTCATGGCCAGCCTTCGGCTGCGTAACGGCGTTACGGCCGCGATCGTCCAGTCCGGCTACAAAGGCGCTTCGGCCAATTATACGGAGCTGCTGTTTACCGCCGGCTCCTTGCGGCTTGAATCGGGCGGCATGCTCTATCGAAGCCAAGGAGGAGCCTACGAGCTCGTGGAATTGCCCGGCGACGACGACCCGTTCGTCCTTCAGCTGGAAGACTTGATGTCCGCCATTGAGTCGGGAACGGCACTCGCCTGCACGATGGAGGAGGCCACGCATGTCGTCGAGGTGCTCGAGGGCATGTACCGTTCGCATCGGAGCGGTCGCGAGGAAACCATTGGCCTCGGTCCCGACCGATTTGCGCGGAGGGAAGCTTTCGCTTTCGCGGCGATTCCTCCCGCCCGGTTGTCGGCCCGCGGCGCTTGGGCGGACATCCGGGACGGCGCCGAGCTGGCTATCGCGCATTACCGATGGACGCCCGAGCATCATGGACCCAAAGCCAGAGCGGCATTGTCCTACACGTCGGACGAGCTGCAGATTTGCCTTAGGGCGTACGAGACGGATCCGCTAACGCGATTTACCGCGCACAACGATCCGGTTTACAAGGACAGCTGCCTGGAGTTTTTCCTTCAGCCTTCTCCCGAAGAAGATGCCCGTTATTTGAATCTGGAGCTTAACGCGGCCGGGACGCTGCTGATCGGCATCGGTGCCGCACGGCAGAACCGCCTTTATCTACGGCACGAAGAGCTGCCGCCGCTGCATATCCGCGCATCGAAGAACCAGCGCGATCCGTTGACGGGAGAGACGTATTGGGAGGTCCGTTTCCGGCTCTCCCTGACGTGGTTGGCGAGCTTATTTCCGACCTTCCGACCCCGTCCCGGGGCAAAGATGCGAGGCAATCTATACAAGTGCGGCGACGAAACCTCCTATCCCCATTACGGAAGCTGGTCTCCGGTTCGCGCCGACGCCCCCGACTTCCATCGCAGCGAAGACTTCGGCTGGCTGGTCTTGGACGAACAGGGTAGCGAACCGACATTTTGAAAGTGAACCGGCTGCAGCCTTCCTGCAACCTTCCTGTGATGGCGCAGCGCGTTTCATCCCGAAAAAAAGAACGCCATTCCCGTTCCGTACGAGATTGGCGTTCTTTTTTACGATCACGATGCCTTGTCAATCCTCGAGATTCAATCCCAGCTCCCGATAAATCGTTTGCTCCAAATAATCGTGCAAGTAAAAACGGGACAACACAAAGTGCTCGGCCATGTCCACCCGCTGGTATCGCTCAAGCGCCGCCTGCATGCTCGGACGGACGGCCTCCCGGCCCAAGCGGTTTCGCTGGTAGTTATTCAGCAGCGAACGCCTTTCGGCGGGATCGCCCGGAAACAGCTCCCAGCGGTCCAGGTACTTGTGAATCGCCCGCGAGCGGTCCGTCGCCTTCTCGTAATCGTGCATGATCGCGATCAGCTCCGCGTAATCCCGGTTTACCCGCACTTCATCTTGCAGCTTCGAGATGATGTCGTAGTAATCCTCCATGCGATAATTGCCGAGCTTCGCGCGCGCGACGGACGGCTCAACCCCGTGGAACTGCCGCAAAAAACGGTCGATGAAGGTCGCCGGATCGCCGGCTCTGTTCCAGCACAGATCGGCGTGCAGCAGCATCGGGTACCATGTCGTCTCGAACACGCCGTAAGGCACGCCGAGACTGAACGGCCCGGTCCAGTTGGTGGCGACCATGCAGTCGATGCCGAGCTTCTCCGACGTTTCCGTCCATTGCAGCAAATTATCGACGCGGTTCGCGATG
>JAQSXN010000124.1 GCA_029256665.1 Paenibacillus sp. | reverse complement strand
TGCCGTTGCCGCAAGGGATGACGCTTCTGCCAGGCTCGGTCGTATTGAACGGAGAGGCCGCGGAAGCGGAAGTCGCGGATGGCCGGCTGCGCGTTGCCATCGGCGAAGTTGCGGCCGGCGCGCAAGGCATCGTGCAGCTCGGATTGTTAGCCAGCGGTCACGATCTGCCTTCCAGTCTAATGCTGACGGGAAGCATAAGCTACCGGGATGGCGGGGACAACAAAGAGGAGACGCTGGGAACGGCATACGTAGGAATCGCGGCCGTCACGTTGCGCATGCCGGATATTCTGTCTAAGCCGGAGTTCCGCGCAAGCGGCACGGCGCCCGCAGGCTCGGCGGTCTATGTTTACGAAGGACGTCGACTTCTAGGCACGGCGTTGGCTTCGTCCGAAGGGACTTGGCAGTTGGATACGGCGATTCAAGGGACCGACGCGCGCCGGGTCAATATCCGGACGGAAGCGATCGCCGGCGGCAAAGTGTACGTTGGTCAGGAAGCCGTCGTCGCGTACGATCCGAACGATCCGGGACTCTACGAGATGTCGGTCGGCCAAACGGGCGGACGCGTTCATACGATCCATCCGGATAACGGCGTCGCGGTGTTCCCGTTCGTGTATGTGCCGGGCCAGCCTTTCGTCTATAAGTTGAAATTCAGAGACGTTACCCGCATTTCCAATGTCCGCGTATGGACGGGAGACACGGCAGCGGACGCCATCATGAAGAACGGCGAATACTTGGCCACGATGAAGCTCGAGGGCGACCCGGGACCCATTCACGTGACGTACGATACGAAGGCAAATCCTGCCGCGGGAGCGGGGGAACCGCCAAGCGAGGAGGAAGCGAGAACGACGCTGCCGGGTCCGCTGAGAAATTACGTCGTCGAACATGCGGCGGGACCGGGCGAGCTTGGACAGGATGGGCAGCCGGTGCCCGCGGATACGGTAACCGCCACGGTGCGCATGACGGGGGATCTCGGCGCCCGAATTACGATTCGCTCCGTAGACGGCTCGGATTACACGCCGACGGAGAGAGACGCGCTGCATTTGGCCAGAACCGGCATCCCCGTATATGGATCGGCCGTCAGAATCTCCCGTGGCTCGCAAAGCGCCTCGCTCACGCTCTCCGGCTATCTAGCGCCGAGCGGCGGAGCAAGCCGAAGCTTCGGAAGCCTTGCGTTCGGGGCCAAGGAATTTCAGATGGTCGTGGATGCGCTCAATATGGGCACCAAAATCGTCGATTTGGACAGCGCGCTTCAGACGGCAGCCTCGCCTCAGCAGGCAGACCGGTTAAGGGAGCTGCATCAGAGGGCGCAGGATCTATGCGATCCCCGGGCGGCGGAATATTACACCAACATGGCGGAAGGCATCATGTTCGACGCCTTGTTCGTGGAGTACGTGAAAAACGCGCTTAACGCGGTCGGCAGCATCAAGCTCTCCGGTCTCGAAGGTTTCCTGTTCTGGGTCGAAGGGTATTGGGCCGGCAAACAGCTGGACAGCATTATGGACGGCCAGATCGCGGAGCTGGAGAAATATTTGAAAATGAATGAATGTATGAAAAAGCCCGATAAACCGAAGACGCCGCCAAAGGCGACGCCTAAATATATTTATGACCCAAGCGGATACGTCTACGAGGGATTGGAGTCGAACCGACTGGAGGGAGTAACGGCCACCGTGCTGGAGCTGGATGAAGCGAGCGGCAATTGGAACGCCTGGGATGCGGAATGGTATGAGCAGCAGAATCCGCAGACGACCGATGCGGCTGGGCGTTACGGCTGGGATGTTCCTCCGGGCTGGTGGAAGGTGAAGTACGAGAAGGATGGCTACGAGACGGCATACAGCGCAGATCTGGAGGTACCGCCTCCGCACTTCGACGTTAATGTCGGACTGGTGTCGCACGAAGCTCCGGTCGTAACGGGAGTATATGCGAAGCCGGGAGGCGAGTCTATCGAGGTGTTATTCTCGAAGCCGATTCAGGTGGATTCGATTACGGAAGAATCAGTGAAGGTAAAGGACGCCGCAGGAAACTCGGTTGCTGGAAACGTCGAGGCAGTTACGCCGTCAGCGGGCAATGACGGAGAGATGCTGGCAATGGCGGTAGCGTTCATGCCCGAGGCGAATATGACAGCCGGGGAAACGTATACGGTCGAGGTCGGGGGCATGCTGTCCAGTTATGCAGGCACGGCGATCGAAGGATTCGGTCCGGAAACGCTGACCGTAACCGCGGCCGATACATCGGCGCCGGGCCCGGTTGAAGGGTTGTTCGGCAGCCGTTCAGGCAGCGCGGCGACGCTGGCATGGAGCGATCCCTCCGATTATGATCTGAGCAAGCTGCTGCTGCGTTGGAAGGCAATCGGTGATGCCCCTTACGGCGATTCGCTGGAGATCGGGAAAGGAGAGCAGTGGGCCACGGTAGACGGACTGACGGCCGGAATACGCTACGAGTTTGCCGTTACGGCGCTCGACGATTACGGCAATGAATCCGCGGAGGCGACGTGGACCTTGGATGCGGCGGACGACGGAGCCGATTGGTCTGCGCCAACGACCGTTTCGGAATTCAAAGCCGCGACGATTAGCAAAAGTTCCGTTGAGTTGGTCTGGAGAGATCCGGCCGCGCCGGATCTTGCCAAGGTGAATATTCGTTGGCGTGCGGCATCTGGAGAGGAAGTCTATCAGAGCGGCGAGGTGCCCGCTGGCGCAGGCAAAATGAATGTTACGGGATTGAAGCCGGGCACCGCATACCGATTCGAAGCGATCGCCATCGATAATGCCGGCAACGAATCGTTTGCGGCTACGCTAGAGGCGACGACGGCCGCGGACACGAGCGGACCGATCTCCGGCGGCGGAGGCGGCTGGCCTCCGGTTGAACCCGGCCAAGCTTGGACGGTAAGCGCGAACGGAGGGAGCTTCGAAGCCTTCGGCGGCTTGCTGAAGCTGATCGTGCCGAAAGGAGCGGTTAGCGGCAGATGGCAGGTCCGCTTGGAGCGGACAGCAGACGGCGATGCCACAGCTCCGAAGGGATACGTGCGAATGTCTCCGACCTACCGATTGGACGGCGGGGAGACGGAGCTGTCGGGCTTCGTAAATCTTTCGATCGGTTACGATAACGGCGGCAATGGTTACGATCCGGATCGTTTCGGGTTATACCGGAAGGATGACGGCGTTCAAGAGGGCTGGACGTATGTCGGCGGCGTTCCGAACGAGGAGGCGGGTACCATGGTAGCGGACATCGCCGAGCTTGGCGAATATGCGGTGCTGATGAGGGAAGTCGCATTCGCGGACTTGCACGGGCACTGGTCGCGTTCGGACGTGGAGGTGCTGGCTAGCCGTGGCATGATCGGCGGCATGGGCGCGGGACGCTTCGAGCCGGATCGCCTGATCACGCGGGCCGAGCTGGCGAAGCTGCTGGTAGAGCTGCATAGGCAGCGTTCGGGATCGGGTATCCCGACGGATGGAGAAACAAAGCAGGAGCATGTTCAGGGTTTCGCCGATGTACCCGCGAATGCTTGGTTCGCTCCTTATCTGGCGGAAGCCGCGATGCTTGGTTTGCTGCAAGGCTCGGACGGCTTCGCCCGGCCGAACGATTCTGTTACACGCGAGGAGCTCGCCGTCATGCTGAGCCGATTCGTCTCGTTGTCCGGCTTGCCGGCCGGCAGCGCAGCCGGAGGAAGCGACCCTCTCGCGGAATACGCCGATGCGGCCGCAGTCTCGGGCTGGGCGCAGGACGCGATGCGCCAAGCCGTGCGGCGCGGCTGGATGAAAGGCGTCACGGCCGCCGAGCTAAGGCCGGGAAGCGGGGCGACTCGCGCCCAAGCGGCCGTCATGCTGCATCGTTTGCTGCAGGAACTGGGGTGGATGGCGAAGCGGGAGTAGCAGTTGAATAACAAGCAGATAGATCAGATGCGTAGTGAGTCATGGCGCTTAATTAGGTACAGCAGAAGATAGCAGGCTTAAGAAGGGAGGATGCCGGTTTACCGGTATTCTCCTTTTTCCATTAATGTTCTTACAATGAATCATGGCAGGGCATGCAGCGGGAAATGAGGGACTGCTTGAGCTCAGCGCCCCTATCCACCCGATCACAGTTGCCGATACCTAATGTTTTTCAGTACTGATTCCGACATTTTCGCCCACGGCGCGATCTACGATTTCTCTCGCTGTAGGTAATTAATTAACTCATGCGTGCCAACTGATATAGTACTCGGATGAAGCTTCTGTCAATGTAATCTAAAATTCACGCTCCGTTCATAATGGAAAGTTAAAATGGGTTGGTCAAAGTATTGATAATGAATATCAATATTATTTGGAGAGGATGCCGAGTCCAATATTTCACAAAGGGGGATGGAAACAGTCGTTCGAAGGAAGCTTCATTGTTGGGAAGTCAGAAGTCGGAATGTCGACTAAGAAAGAGTACGGCAACACTAGCAAAACAGGCTTGTTTAAGACCTATAACTTATGCTGAAGGAGAAGAGAAAGCAATGAAAAAAGGTTCGCATCGTGTCTTATCATTATTATTAGTTTTAGTGTTGCTATTGACCGGATTGCCGATCGGAGCGAAAGCAGCGCCGGGGACCGCGCTGCCTACAGAAGAAGGATTCTATGGTATACAGGTCATGACCTACAAGCACAATACAGACGAACTTTCCGTCATGGATACATACGTATCGAACGGTGCCGTCTTGGAAGTAACCGATCAAGGGGCGTATGCCTATTTTCTGCTCAAGAATAGCGATTGGTACGAATATTTGAATGTCGGTGAAACAGTAGAAACGCTCCAGGCTGTTGAGAATGTATCCGATGATATTAAAATAGGTGAATTGACGGGAAGTGACAGTAAGAAATATGACGACGATATGAAAGTTGTCAAGTTTCCTGTCACCGAGCTGGGCAAGCGTTATGAAGGGTCAACAAAAATTGAAATTCCGACAGGAGTAATCGGAATACCTTACAGCCATCAATATTCCATACACTTCTGGCTGGGAAGCGAATATAAGCCGATACATGCAACTGACGTAACCGCTGCCCAGGCTTTGTTGGAGGGTCAAGTTACTGCAAGCGGGACCGCGCTGGAAGAAATGCAGGAATCGGGGCACTATACCGTCTCGTCCTTAAACAACTTGAGAAGAACCATCGATTTCTCGAAGGCCGTATCGGCGTTGTCGGAAGCTACGCTTCATTTGAAGCTTGTAGCTTATGAAACGGCGAGCTTGGAAACGGAAAATACCAGCACAATGTGGAAGCCGGCAGACGTAGCCGCGTTCGGTGGCAGTCCGTTGGAATTGGTAGATTTATCGAGCTATATTCAGGATACGCACGTTTCCTATGAAGGGTCTACTGCCTATTTCAGGTTCAGCGCTCCAAAATCTCTCGTATCTTCCGTTAATTATGGCTATTCCATAGGGAACGTAACGATGAATCCTACCGTGCTTACCGAGGATGCGGATCGTTACGTATACTCCTTTAATTTGGTTTCGGGGACGACGACTCCCAATGGCCTTCAAGTGCATTTATCCGATGGTACGAGCATTCCGCCCGTTAACTTGTATATCGATAAACAAGACACGGGTTTGGTCCCTGCCATGCAAAGCGTCTCCCTTCTGGTCGACCAAGCCGAAACTCGTCTGGAAACGTCCCAGTTCGGCGTATGGAACGGACAGTATCCCGTTTCTTCCAAATTAAATCTCGAAGAAGCGCTGAAGCGGGCGAAGCACCAGGCTTTGTGGACGCAAACCGCCGCAATCGTCAATGGATTGGCGAGCAGCTTGTCGACGGCCATCAACGAGTTTGACGCTAGCGTCGTTACAGGCAATGATTCGGTTTCCGTAACGATGGACGTTTATTATGTTGTCGACAGGAACGAGCAGAATAACAGGCTTGTCGAAATTGAAGGATACGTGGGGAACATTGCGGCATCCCAAGCGGATAACGGTTCCAATCGAATCGAATTCTCTTACAATCATGAACAAATTACTCAGGTAGAGTCCTGGAACGGAAGCGAGTGGCAGGCAACGACCGATGTTACGCCGACGGGAGAAGAAGCGTTCCGGACGGCGGCGTTTGACATCCAGAGCCTGGAGGACGCGATTCCTCTTCGTCTCAATGTAGATGGCAGTTGGCGGGAAGCATTGCTGCTCTTCAATCGAAGCAATGATACGACGGCACTGCGGCAAGTCGTCCAGGATGCGGTTCAACAGCATGCCGGAATGGTGGCTGGAAGCTATTATGGAGAGTATCTTCAGACGAACAAGGACAGATTGATGACCGCCGTCGCCACGGCAAGAACGAACGGAACATATTTGCACAGCCAGTATGAGATAGACACGGCTCTTGCTGCTTTGCAGAGCGAAAGAGAGCTTGCGGCTAATAGCGTAAGGGTCGCATTAAGAAGCATGCCGATTGCCGCCGACAACGATTTTGACCGAATTCTGTTGATTTCCGGCACGGAGTGGTTGTTTACGTTCAGCGTGGTAACGGAGAACGACCAGAAGTACGTGTCGATGCGCGCCAGAAATTACGGCACCAGATTGAACAACTTGCAGTATCAGGATCACGGCGAATGGAAGCCTGCGGAGTTTGTGTCAGCGGGAAGCACCTATTCGACAATGCGTATTCCCTTTCACGTAGCGGCGAACAATGCAGCGGATCTATCTTCTCAAGTCGTCAGCATGCGGGCTTCCTTGGACGGGACTCCGATCGACTTTAGACTGCTGCTTCATACCTCGCTGGACCGAACCGCCCTCGACGCGGCGGTACAGTCGGCTACGACGGCGCACAGCGCTGCGGTTGTCGGCACGGCTACGGGACAATACCCGCAATCGGCCAAGACGGCCTTGCAGACGGCGATTACCGCCGCCAAAACGAAAGGCGGCTGGTTGTCCTCGCAAAGCAATGTCAATGAAGCCGTTTCGGAGCTCAACCAAGCGATTACAACCTTCCAAGCAGCGATTATCGGTAACGGGGGGAACAACGGAGGCGGCGGTAATCAACCCGACAACGGCGGGGAACTTGCCGACGGATATTATACGATCAACTACTCCATTCTGCAAGACACGAAAGACGAAATTTCCATGGCCGATGGTTACGTGGTAAGTCCGGCGTTGCTTCATGTGCAAGGCACGTCGCGCACGATTCAATTCGTCGTAAAGCAAAGTGAACAAATCAACTATTTCACAATAAACGGCAGCAGCGAGAACGTTGTCAGCCGAAATGCGGACAAAAATACGAGGATTGTTTCTTTCACCCTTCCTTCGTTGGATGATACGTATAATGGCACCGTATCTATCCATTGGCCGGAATTCAATTACAACAATAAGCTTTACGACATTCGTTTCTCGTTCAATGAAAACAGCATTGTTCCGGTATCGGGAACTCCCGAAGTACCTGGCAAGGACGTTAATGGAAACGTGGGCGTTACTGACGGGAAAGTCGAAGAGCATAATGGAACTAATCCGGGAGACGACGACGGCAAAGAAGGAGAAGGTGATGAAGAAGGCGAGGAAGGCAACGAAGAAGGCGAGGAAGGCAACGAGCCGGGCGGCAATGACGGAACGGCTCCGAAATTCTCCGATACTTCGAAGCACTGGGCTGCCGATACCATTGGACAGGCGGTCAAGCTGGGCATCGTGAGCGGATACGATGACGGAAGCTTCCGTCCGGACAACATCGTCACGCGCGCCGAGTTCGCGGTCATGCTTGGCAAGGCGCTGCAGCTTGAAGGAGAGGCCGATCTATCGGTATTCTCCGACGAGGCCAACATCCCGGCTTGGGCGAAAAAGTACGTGGCGCTCGTAACGGCCGCAGGGGCGATCGGCGGGTTTGAGGACGGCACGTTCCGATCGGACGGACAATTGTCGAGAGCTCAGTTGGCAGTCATCGTCGCAAGAGCGGCGGGCTTGAAGCTGGATCCGAACGACGCGCTCGACTTTGCTGACGCGAATCAAATTCCGGCTTGGGCGCGACAAGAGGTGGCGGCGGCTGTCAAGGCCGGTCTGGTTAAAGGCATGGACGGCAATCTATTCGAGCCGTCCGCAACGGCTACCCGCGCTCAAGCGCTGACGATCATCATGCGTTTGCTGGAAACGTTATAATCGCGCTTAAAGAAATATAGCGACTGGTATAAAAAAGGCGGCCCCCGGGTTCCATGAACCTGGGGGCTGCCTTAATGTGCTTGCGGCTACTTGCGCTCCAATAAGCGGATGATAAGAGTCAGCGCTTCGGCGCGGGTAGCGGTCGCGCTTGAGAATCGGCGATGAATGAAAATGAACGCGGCGTGAACAACAGATTGAGGATTATGACGCCGACGCCGGCAAACGAACAATCATTGTGCACGTGCAAAAGGCAGCTCCAAAGCACCATGGCTAGGAAATGCCTTTACATCGAAAATGGAATTTTCCTTTCTTTTGGGGAATGAAACGATTCGCCAATCGCTTCCCCAACGAGTTCGAAGAAAAACCGCGCCTGATACGAACGGATGCGAGGCGATCAGCGTTCGGACAAGGAGAAGGGCTGTCGTCGACAGCCCTCTCCAAGTCTCTTACAGCTAGGCTTTATTACAGCCACTCGATTTCGATATCGTGAGTTTGATTGTACAGACCGAATACCGTGACGGAGATTTTCGCCTTGGCATTGGTAGTGAAATCGTAGATCGGGAACGTGTAATTGATGTTGCCGCCCGAGGTCGTGCCCGTGTATGGCGTGTATGTTGCGCCATTGTCGTGGGAGATGCTGAGGCCGTTAA
>JAQSXN010000123.1 GCA_029256665.1 Paenibacillus sp. | reverse complement strand
GCTCCCGTCGACGATGGCCATCTCGCTTCCTTCGCCAAGCGAAACATCCTGGTAACGTTCGCTAAACGAATCGACGTCGATATCCAGCAACAGGATGTACGAAGCGTTGCTCGACACGCTATCCTTCAGCATGCGGCTGATTCCGATCGACTTCTGATCCGGGCCCATGGACAATCCGTCCGCTTGCGGCGCGATCCAGTTGACCCGGCCGTTCAAGTCGATCGTCTCTTGGAACCATGGCTGGCTCATCAGCGCTTCCGCACTCGTCGACAGCGACGATCCCGAAGCGACGACGTGAAGTTGATCATTAAGCGGCAGCAGCATAATGCCTTTAATAGAGCTGTTGCCGATCGTGTAGTTCTGGATCTTCTCGCTGAGCTTCCGAGTCGATTCGAATCTCGTGTAATCGTCCCCGTTGCCCGCGATCGTGTTCACGATCGTATGGAAATCCTTGTCCACTAATATTTGCAGCGTCAAGTCCTCGTATGTCTTAAAGATAATGTCCAGATTCTCCGCTACCTGACTGACCGTCTGAAGGCTCGCGTCCGATACCTTTTTCTCCACGATCGACTTCGCTTCGTTATAGGCGATAAGTCCTACGGTCAGCACGCAGGCCAATATACTGACGAATATAATCAGAAACAGCTTCATGCCGACCGACTTTATCGGGCTCGACAACTTTGTTTCCTTCATCATTTCGGTGACCGATTTCGCTTTGGCCGCGGCGCCGGCAAGCCCCGAAGCGGCGGCGGAATCGGACTTCTCTGCGGAAGCGTTTACATCTTTGCTGGTTTTTTGGCTTTCCTTCGGGCTTGAATCTGCCTGTTTCTTCCTTTGAATACCGGCCATTGTCGAAGTCCCCCGCTCTTCAAGTTGATTGATTCGTCGAATAATGGAAGTATGATAGCGAATCATGCCTAACTATGTATGTGTCTAGTAGATAAGTTCTATTATTTGTGATTGTCGGGACCTTGTCAATTGCCTTTGGCAAAAAAGATGGATGCCCATCCTTATCTTGCAAGTGCAATTAGGCCGTTAAGAACAAAAACAGCCTTGTGGCTGTATGGGAGCCACATCTGTACGAGCCAGTCTCCTAACGGACAGGAGAGGCGCTAATTTTTGGATTTTTAACATTTTCAAATTATAATGGACACCAGTAACCTTATATGCGCCAACCGAGCAGTGTTTCAACTTATTTAGGCCAAATAACAGCCATGGTGTCCGTTACAGTTGAATCGTAAAAAGAAATGGTCAGATAAAGGCGCGGGCGACCGTTACATTTTTGGACGGCGCTTAATCTTAAGGTGTCGGAGCGGCTTCATCAACCACAGTCTGATGCGTCGCATCATTTCGTAATCAGCAAGGTGAAACGGCTGTCGCCGTCCTCGGTGGCGCAGCTCGTTACATTCCGAGAAATATAGAGAAAGTGTGGCAAAATGATATACTTCCCTGTCTTACAAAAAAAGCCCGTCCCGAAAGTCTGCGGCCACAGACTTTTGAGACGGACCCCGGCCAAGGCCGTATTATCTGATTTTTTTGCGCATCATATCCATCGGCTTTACGGGCTTGAGCGTGCGTACTTTAACCACCTGCATAGGATGTCTGGCGGCTTCCAGCGCATTGCCCTCCGCATCCGTCAGCTCCGTGACCGTCTGCTTGAAGAACGTGCCGCCCGGTCCGACAAACTCCACCTCTTGCCCCGGCTTAAAGTGGTTGCGCTGCTGCAGCGTCGCGAATCCCGAGAGGTCGTCGTAATCCAGTACGATCCCCGCGAAATCATATGGAGCGGCTTTTTCTTCCGCTTCGTAGATATGGTCCTCGGCCCCCGGCGTATCCAGGAAAAAGCCCGTGTTAAGCGGACGATTGGCCGCCTTGTTCATCTCGTCGATCCATTCCGGTTTCACTTTGAAGCTCTCCGGATCCTCGAAATAAGAGTCGATCGCTTGCCGGTACACATTGACTACCGTAGCGACGTAGTGGATGCTTTTCATCCGTCCTTCGATCTTGAAGCTGTCCACGCCGACCTCGATAAGTTCCGGCAAATATTCGATCATGCACAGATCCTTGGATCCCATCGTGAATTGATCCCGTCCCTCTTCGTAGATCGGGGCATCGTCCACGAACAGGTCGTACTTCCACCGGCAAGACTGGCAGCAGCCTCCCCTGTTGGAATCGCGGTCCGTAAAGTGATTGCTAAGCACGCACCTGCCCGAATAGGACGAACACATCGCGCCATGGATGAACGCTTCGATCTCGATATCGACGCGGTTCTTGATCTCCGCGATCTCCTTGAAGCTCGTTTCTCTCGCGAGCACGACCCTAGGCAATCCTTCTTCCTTCCAGAACTTGACCGCTTGCCAGTTCATCGTGGATTGTTGGGTGCTCAGGTGGACTTCAAGCTTGGGCGCGACGCGCTGAGCCGTCTCGATGATGACGGGATCCGCGGCAATGATGGCGGCGATGCCGGCTTCTTCCAAGCTTTGCAGATAAGATTCCAGTCCTTCGATATCTTCGTTATGGGCATAAATGTTCGTCGCGACAAACACCTTGGCTCCGTAACGGCTGGCGAACTCCACGCCTTCCTTCATCTCTTCGAAGCTGAAGTTGTCGGCGCCCGAGCGCAGACCGTACTTCTGGCCGCCGATGTAGACGGCATCCGCGCCGTAATGAACGGCGAACTTAAGCTTCTCCAGATTGCCCGCCGGCGCCAAAAGCTCCGGTCTGTCTAAACGGTAACGTTTGCCTCTATACCGCGGAGCGGCAGCGCTCGTCGTACTCATCTTGCTTGCACCTCCTCATTAATACACTTGCTCTTTATAGAAAAATCCGAAGCTTAGTTCCCGATTGGGGTCTTGCGCGTCTCTTATGGCATCCAGCCACTCTTCTCGGAACGAGTAACCCTCTGGGTCGGCCATATATGCGTCGATGGCGCTTCGATAAGCTCTGACGACGACCTCGTTATACTCCGCGGATTTCATGATGCCTTCGATCTTCAAGCTGTCGACGGATATCGCCAGCAGCTCGTGGATGTTCTCCAGCATGCAGATGTCGTCCGAGCTCATGATATGGGTGCCTGCCGCGTCTTCGAAAATAGGGAAACGCTCTCCGGGACGCTCGGCTTCCGTGAGATACAAGCCGCGTTCGCGCTCCGCATCCTCCAGAAGATCCTTGTCGCCGCGGAAATCCAGATAGCTGCCTACGAGCGGCCGCTTCGAATGATAGATATTCGTCATGCCGTGCACCTGTACCTGAATGGCGAGGGCGGACATCGCTTTCGTCTCTTCGATCTGCTCCATGTTGAGCTCGCGCGCGAGCACGTAACGGGTCGCCCCTCTACGCGCCCAATACTCCGCCGTGACGAAGTTGGTCGACGTCATCTCCGCGTTCCAATGAAGCCCGATGCCGGGCGCAAGCTCGCGCGCGGCCATCAACACCGCCGGATCGCCGAATACGATGGCATCCACGCCGGACTCGCGGATGAAACGAATATAATCAGGTATCGACTCCAACGTATCGTTATCCATCAGATTGTTCATCGACACGTAGATGCGCACGCCTCGCGGCTTCGCCAGCCTTACCGCTTCGGCGATCATCGCGGGCGTAAAGGTGCCCGCGAGCCGGGTGCCGAACCGCTCCTCGCCGATGACAAACGCGTCGGCGCCCGCGTCCATAAGCCGCGCCAGCTCCTCCAGGGAGGCCGCCGTCGCCAGCAATTCCGGTTTGTATGTCATGTGTTTTTCTCCTTCTCCTTGCCTAACGATTGATTAGCTGCCGGCTTCGCTCTTATCGATATTGCGGAGATGCTCGTTGTACGTCTTCGCGAACAGATGCGTCTGCGAGCCGTCCTTCTTCGTCACGTAGAACAGATAGTCCGACTCCGCCGGGAACAATGCCGCTTCGATCGATGCCAAGCTTGGACTCGCGATCGGTCCGGGAGGCAGCCCATCGTTCTTGTACGTGTTGTATGGACTGTCGATTTCCAGATCCTTGGTGAGCAATCTCTCCTTCGGCTCGTCGAGCGCGTATTGCACGGCCGCGTCGATCTGCAGCCTCATCGGCTCGGCAAGCCTGTTGTAGATGACGCTCGACACGAGCGCTCTCTCTTCGTCCACGACGACCTCCCGTTCGATGAGCGAAGCGATCGTCATGATTTCGTGGAGTGACTTGCCCGATTCTTCCATCGCGTCCTGCCAGCCCTCCGGCAAAGTCGCGAGCTTGCGGTCCGTCTCTTGCAGCATGCGGGCGATAATTTGTTCTTCCGTGCTGCCCTTCTTCATCTCGTACGTTTCCGGGAACATATAACCTTCGAGGCGCTTATGCAATTTATCGTCATCCGGAATCGTAAGCGCCGCTTCCGCAGTGCCCCACGAACGGCCGTTCTCCGCCAATTCCAGAAACTTGTCCTTGTTAATCCATCCGTCCGCCGCCAGTTTGTCGGCAATCTGAAGCACCGTGTATCCTTCGGGGATGGTGAAGCGGATCGTCTCTTCCGCAATGGTGTCGCCGGCGTTCAGCTTGGCGATAATCGCTGCGTTGTCCATGCCCGGTTTCATCTCGTACAATCCCGCCTGAAATTTGGAGCCTTCGTCCTTGAGCTGCAAATAATAGCCGAACACAAAGCTGTTCTTGATAATGCCGTTTTCTTCGAGCGTGCTCGCTACCGAATTCGCGGACATGCCGCGCGTAATCGTCACTTGCTTCGTTTCCCCGGCCGGCATCGGCTGCAGGTTGCTCCATACGTAATAAAGCGCGATCCCGGCGCCAAGCGCCATGATGCCTAACAAGCTAAGCGCGACCCATAAAGAAATAACCCACGTTTTGGGACGCCCGCGGTTCTTTTTGTTTTTTTTCTTTTTCGTTGCCTTCGTGCCGTTTGCTGATGATGCCTGATTCTCTTCCGGCTTATCCAACCTGCTACACCCTCTTCTGTCAGTTTCCGTGAAAAAGAGCGGTTGTCAGCCGCCCTTAGAGTCAACTATATAGGAGATGCTAAGGCCTGTCTTCGCTAGCGAATTGCAGATCGTCGTACGCCTCGGAGGCCGCTTCCCACTCCTCGTCGTCCTCGATCGTCTCCAGTTGGGGTTCTCCGCCCTCTTGCCGCACGCGCAGAAATTCCACTTCGTCATCCGCTTCCATTTCGTCGCTTTGAAGCGCCGCGTATACGGCGCCGCCCAGCTCGAATTCGGCTTTGATCCGGAACACTTGCGCGCTTCCGTCCTCGGCGATCAGCTCGACGTGATCGCCGAAAACGTCTTTCAGATTATTCTGCCGTTTAGGCGCGTTATGCTCTGCGGACATTACTCTTGCTCCTCTAGCTCGCCAAGAAGCGTATTGAACGTCTCCTCGACCATATTCCATTCTTCTTCGTCCTCGATCGTATACAGCTTGAGGTCGTCGCCTTCCTCTTCGTAGCGGAACGCGTATACTTCGTCTTCCTCGTCGTCGTTGCCGATCAAAGGCACGACCATCATATATTTCTGATCCGAACCATCAACCTCGAACTTCATGATGACTTCGAATTCTTCTTCATTGCCTTCTTCGTCCGGGATGTAAATAATTTCCGGTTCTTCGTACTGCAAGTCGTCATTCGTCATGGTTACCCTCACCTTTTCGTTTTAGAGTCGAGAAAATTTTGCAAGATTAGCGTCGCCGCCATCTTGTCGATCACTTGCTTCCGTTTCCTCCGGCTGACGTCCGCTTCGAGAAGCGTACGTTCGGCAGCTACCGTTGTCAGCCTTTCATCCCAAAGGTGAACTGGTATACCTAGCTTCTGCCCAATCCGTTCGGCGAACGCGATGCTGATGTCACCGCGCGGACCTATGGAACCGTTCATGTTTTTGGGCAGACCGACCACAATTTCCGACACTTCATGTTCGCTTACCAGCCCGGCAAGAACATCGACCTCGCCGCCGTCCCGCCTGCGTTCCACGACCGTCAATCCTTGCGCGGTCCATCTGAACGCGTCGCTGACGGCAACGCCGATGTTGCGGTCGCCGTAATCCAACCCCATCACTCTCATGTTCGATCATATCCTTCGATTACTGCTTCTTATGCTGCAAGTAGAACCTCACAAGCTCTTCGATCAGCTCGTCTCGCTCCTTCTTGCGGATTAAACTACGGGCGTTGTTGTGCCGCGGGATATACGCGGGATCTCCGGACAGCAAGTACCCAACGATCTGGTTAATCGGATTGTACTCCTTCTCCAGCAACGCTTCGTGAACGCTGAGAAGAATATCCCCGGAAGAAGTTTCCACCCCCTCCGCCTTCACGTTAAACTTCATTGTTTGGTCCATGGAACTCATCAACAGCACCTCGCTTTCGAGAAGAGCATCCCTTGCGGGATGTTGCCTGAATCTATCATATCACATTCGCCCTGCCGACAACCAGTTCCCCGGCAATTTTGAGCGCTTCGTCCAGCTTGGATACATCCTTGCCTCCCGCTTGCGCCATGTCGGGACGGCCGCCGCCGTTGCCGCCGCATACGACGGCGGCTTCCTTGATGATTTTGCCCGCATGGTATCCTTGCTTCACCAAATCGGCCGATACGGCTGCCGCCAGGTTCACCTTATCGTCCTGAACGGCGCCTAGGACGATGACGCTGGAGCCCAGCTTGACCTTAAGCTCGTCCACGATGCCGCGAAGAGCGTCCATCGAAGGCGCGTTCACTTTCGCGCACAACAACTGAATGTCGCCGATCTTGACGGCTTGCGTCTCCAGCGAGCCCGCTTCGATGCGGCTCAGTTTGGCTTGCAGCGATTCGTTCTCGCGGGACAGCTCCTTCACTTGGCCGAACAGTCCTTCGATCCGCTTGGGAACGTCCGCGATGTTCGACTTGAGCAGCGCCGACGATTGTTTGAGCAGGTCGAGCTGCTCCTCGTAGAAGGCGTAAGCATGTCTGCCCGTTACCGCTTCGATCCTGCGCACGCCGGAGCCGATGCCGCTTTCGCCGAGCAGCTTGAACAGTCCGATCTGCGAAGTGTTGCCGACATGGCAGCCGCCGCAAAGCTCGAGGCTGTAGTCGCCAACTTGCACGACGCGCACGACGTCGCCGTATTTTTCGCCGAAGAGGGCCATGGCGCCCATCGCTTTTGCCTCGTTCAACGATTTGTTCGAAATCTCCACGTTAGTGCCGAGCCAGATCTGTTCGTTGACCTTGCGCTCGATCGCCGCAAGCTCCTCGGCCGTTATGCTGCCGAAGTGGGAGAAGTCGAACCGCAGCCGATCGGCTTCGACGAGCGAGCCCGCTTGGTTCACGTGATCGCCGAGCGTTTCTTTAAGCGCCTTGTGCAGCAAATGCGTCGCCGTATGGTTTTTGATTACGTCTTCGCGCTCGGATCTGGACACCGCGGCCGTTACCGCCGCGCCGGAACGAACGGTGCCGGAAGCGACGATCGCATGATGTACGTTCTGACCGTGCGGCGCCTTCGTCACGTCTTCGACCTGCAGCGTGAAGCCGCCGCCATCGATCGTGCCTTTGTCGCCGATCTGGCCGCCGCTCTCCGCATAGAACGGAGTACGGTCCAGCAGCACCGCCACGCGGCTGCCTTCGCCCGCCAGTTCCACCAGCGCCTCGTCCAGAATGATCGCCGTAATTTTGGCTTCCGTTACCAAGTCATTATAGCCAACAAATTCGCTTTTATCCGTGAATTCGGCGAGCGGTCCGCCCTGAACCTTCATGCTGCCCGTGTCCTGGCGAGCCGCGCGGGCGCGTTCGCGCTGCGCTTCCATCGCGGAGTCGAAGCCCTCGCGGTCAACCGAGAGGCCATGCTCGGACGCAAAGTCCTCCGTGAGGTCGAACGGGAAGCCGTACGTGTCGTACAGCTTGAAGGCGTCGCTTCCGCCGATCGCGCCGGCGCCGGCTTCCTTCGCGCCTTTCACAAGCGCCTCCAGCAAGACGAGACCGTCCGACAACGTTTCGTGGAACCGCTCTTCTTCGGTGCGGATGACGCGTTCGATGAATTCGCGTTTCTCCACGACTTCCGGATAATAAACGCCCATGATCTCGCCCACGACGGGCGTCAGCTCGAACAGGAACGGACGGTCGACGCCGAGCGACTTGCCGTAACGGACGGCGCGGCGGAGCAAGCGGCGGATAATGTAGCCGCGGCCTTCGTTCGACGGCATCACGCCGTCGCCGACGGAGAACACGACGGTACGGACATGGTCCGCGATAACCTTAAGCGCGACGTCTTGGTCTTCGTTCGCTTTGTATTGCACGCCTGCTATCTGGCATGCGCGGTCGATGATGGGACGGAACAGGTCCGTGTCGAAGTTGGAGTCGACATCCTGCAGGATGGAAGCGAAACGCTCCAGACCCGCGCCCGTATCGATGTTTTTGTTCGGAAGCGGCGTGTAGCTGCCGTCCTTGTTATGGTTGAACTGCGAGAAGACGAGGTTCCACACTTCGAGGAAACGTTCGTTTTCGCCGCCCGGGTACATCTCCGGATCGTTCGGGTCGAGCGTGCCGTAAGCGTCGCCGCGGTCGTAGAAAATTTCGCTGCACGGACCGCACGGGCCTTCGCCGATATCCCAGAAGTTCTCGTCGCCCAGCTTGATGATCCGTTCTGCAGGCAGACCGACTTTTTCATTCCACAGCTTGAACGCTTCTTCGTCTTCAGCATACACCGTTACGGAAATCCGGTCACCGTCGAAGCCGATCCATTCCTTACCGGTCAGGAATTCCCAAGCCCAGGTAATCGCTTCTTCCTTGAAGTAATCGCCGATGGAGAAGTTCCCCAGCATC
>JAQSXN010000122.1 GCA_029256665.1 Paenibacillus sp. | reverse complement strand
GGGAGCTAAGCCAATTGGAGGCCGTGTGGCCGTATATGGCGGCCGGGATGCTGATCGCGTTGCTGCTGTCCAGGCATCTGAATCTATTGACGATGGGCGACGATATTTCGCGCGGGCTCGGTCAACGGATCAAGCTGGTCAAGCTGACGGCCGCCGCAGCCGTAATTTTGCTCGCAGGCGCGTCGGTGGCGGCAGCCGGTCCCATCGCGTTCGTCGGCATCATCATCCCGCACATCGTACGGCATCTCATCGGCAACGACCACCGCTGGATACTGCCTTACAGCGCGGTATTTGGGGCGCTGCTGTTAGTAGCCGCCGATATTGGCTCGCGATACATCGCCATGCCGAAGGAAGTGCCGGTCGGCGTCATGACGGCAATCATCGGCGTGCCGTTCTTTGCTTACATCGCTAGGAAGGGAGGACGCGCACGATGAGTCAAGAAGAATCGGGACGTGGATTAAAGAGCGTGAGACATAAGCTTCCGATAAGCGGCAGAGCGCTTCGGATATCGTTATGTCTGCTGGGCGTTTGCGTCGTCGCGGCGATCTTGAGCACGGGAACGGGCAGCCAATTTATATCGCCGGCGAACGTGGTGAAGGCGATTGTCGGCGCGGCGCCTCCCATGGAACAAATGATCGTCGAGAAGCTAAGGCTTCCGCGCATTGTAATCGCGATGCTGATCGGCGCGGCGCTCGCGGCTGCCGGCGCAATTCTGCAGGGCGTGATCCGCAATCCGCTCGCCTCTCCGGACGTCATCGGCGTCACCGAAGGCGCGTCGCTTGGCGCGGTATTATTCATTTTTATTTTCACGGGCTCGGTGTCCGTGCACTTTATGCCGATCTTCGCCATCGCCGGAGCGTTTCTTATTACGGCACTGTTGTACGTCATGGCATGGAAGGGGGGCGTCACCCCGCTAAGGCTGGTGCTGATCGGGATCGGGATTTCGGCGGCTATCAAGTCGGTTTCTTACATGCTGATCATCTCGGGGCCGCTTCAGCTGGCGGACCGGTCCGTCACGTTTATGGCGGGGAGCCTATACGGGATGTCGTGGGACAAGGACGTACTGACGCTGCTCCCTTGGGTCGCGGTGCTGCTTCCGCTTACTTGGCTGCAAGCGCGCAAGGTGGATATTCAGGCGCTGGGAGACGAGCTTGCGAGCAGCGCGGGCGCTTCGGTGCAGCGGCAGCGTCTTCTGCTGATCGGGCTTAGCGTTGCGCTCGCCGGAGCGGCGATCGCCATTGGAGGCGCAATCGGTTTTATCGGCTTGATGGCTCCCCACATGGCGAGGAAGCTGGTTGGACCGTCCTTCGCGAACGTGCTGCCGGTCAGCGCGCTCATCGGCGCGATTCTGCTGCTTATCGCGGATCTCGTAGCGCGCACCGCGTTTTTGCCGCGAGACGTGCCAGCGGGCGTGTTTACGGCGGCAATCGGAGCCCCGTTTTTCTTATACCTGCTCTACCGCAGCCGCAACTCTTCGTAAGAAGCTCCTCGCAGGGGCGATCGAAGCTGCGAAAGAAAGCCGCACCCCATGTGGGTACGGCTTTTTTTTGCGTTGTAATTCCGATCTGTTTACAATTGAATCCCTTCCAAAATGCGCTGAGCCGCCATACAAAGCTCCACTTGCCGGAACCTGAGGCCATTTACGTTCTTTAGCGGACCTTTAATGGCGGAGCGCGCCAAATCGGGGAAACGATAGACGGCATATTTATCGATGCCCTTGGCCGATGCAAGAGCCTCCGTTAGCCGGCTGATAAAAGTCGAGGAGGAAACGTCGGCAGGGAGCCGCATGCTGCCCGACAGCCTCGGCACGATGACTCTGCTCCATAACTCGCGGGGAGGTATGCCGCTCACGCCGAGCATGCGGCCGAGGGCCAACAGCCTGGCTTCGGGGAGAGTATCCAGCAATTCGCCGCACGCCTCGTCGGTTACGTCTCCCATATCGATGCAATAAGTCAGGCCCTGCAACCCCTTGAGCTGACGGAGCGCGTCGTAGTACCCCATGCTCATGCTGCGGCGAATCGCTTCAGGATTGAAGCTCATCGTCCCGCCGAGCGGCTCGGAAGGGGAGATCGTCGTGATCGTGAGGTCGGGATAGCGGATTTTGCGCGTCACTCCGAAGCCCAAAGTGCGTACCGCGACGATATTCGTATACCCTTTGCGGGCGAGCATGTTGATTGGACAATTGTCGTACAGGCCGCCGTCGATAAAAGCCTTGTCGTCGATGAAGGTCGGCTGGAAGCCGGGGAAGGTGGCGCTGGCCATCAAATAGTCCAATAACCGCCCCTGCGGAATATCCTCCTTATACAGCTCATGCGGCGCCCGATCGCTCAAGGAGACCGTCACCAGGCCGAAGTCCGTTGCGGCGGCCCGCAGCCTGTCTTCGTCGACGAGGGATTCGATCAGCCCGCGCATTTTGCGCGTGTCCATGCCCCTGCCGGCAATCAGCTTCTTGGTGTGAGCGGCAAGTTGGCGCAATGCGGCCGTGTCGAGCTTGCGCCGCATGAGCAAACGGTATTCTTCGTCGCTCATGTCGAAGATCATACGGGCGTCGAGCCGCTCCCACAGTCGATAGCCGCTCTCGAAATCCCCTTGCGCGATGACGGCTCCGTTAAGAGCGCCGATCGAGGTGCCGGTAATGGCGTCGAAGGCAAGGCCAGCCTCCAAGCAGGCTTTCACCACTCCCATATGATACGCGCCTTTGGCTCCGCCGCCTTCTAGCGCAAGTCCCAGCTTGGCTGCGTTCGTCGATTTCATGATTTTTTCCGACCTCCTTCCGTGTTCCCGGAATCGGTTGTTCGCTTAGGTTTAAGGTCATTATGATACAAAACGCCTCAAAATCAAATATTTTTTTGGGAAGAGTGAATGTATGGAAGGAGGGAGCAATTGGCAAGAAATAAATACCCGGAAGAAACGATTAACCAAATCCTAGCCTTGGATCGATCATCTGTTCAAAGATGTCGACGAGATGCTGACCGGCGTCCGGGACGACAGAGAGCTAAACGGTCTGGAGAAGCTCGGCAAGATTTCCAGTGTCTCGCTCAGCAATCCCGCCCAAAACGAAATGGCATCGGTGGCGCCGAACCTTCTGCGCAATCCGAATCTGCTGGCAGCCCAAATCGGATCCTGTCCCGGCCCGCCGTCGAGTTAATGATCAGGAGAAGAATGGAAGTGCGCGGGCGCGGCATGCTAAGGAGGTACGAGGAGGGATAGCGTGCCAATGACGGTTGAGGGAGAGAAAGGAACGTATCGCGGGCTGTTTGTGATTGTCGGCTATCGCGAGGCGGATGAACGATTTATGGCGGGACTCCGCGTTGGGAGCGAATGGGTTCCGGTAGGATCGTTCCGGGAAGGGCTTCAAGCGGAGGAGCGGGCGGCGCTTGTGCAGGCGATCCAAAGCAGCGCCCGGCCGGTAGGCGGGATTCCGGCGATGCGGCAAGCAAGGGGTCGCAATGGACAGCCAGACGGCGCGACTTTGGCGAATGGGCAGGGAAGCGTCCCGGGAGCGGACAACACCGGCGTGGCGGGCGCCGGCTACGAGCGCGTCCAGCCCGGCATTTGCGTTGAGCTGTCGTTCTCTGCGCCAGGTTCCGGAGGCTTGCGAAAGCTTGTGGAGAGCGCACCCGATTCGGCCTGGATGAAGCCGGCTTTTCGAGCCTTCCGGATTAAGGAGAAAGCCGAATCCTGCACATGGAACCGGCTTGTGACGGATAACGCCGACGTGCTTCCCGGGGCTAGGATCACCCATCCGGAGAAGGTGTTATGGCCGATGGTCCGTCTGGATAAAGAGGCGTATATTTCATATTTGGTTCAGATGGCTCCGCGCATGCTGCCGTTTCTCAAGGATCGGATCCTGACGGCAATTCGGTTCCCGAGCGGCGTGACGGGCGAATCGTTTTATCAGAAGAACTGCCCCAAATACGCGCCGGACTTCATTCGCACCTCTCGTTCGGAGGACATTGACTACATAGTCGTAAACGATTTGTCGACGCTCGTCTGGCTGGGCAATCAAGGGGCGATCGAGCTGCATGTCCCGTTCCAGCGAATCGGCGAGACGAATCCGCTCGAGATCGTGCTGGATCTTGATCCGCCGAGCCGCGAGGAGTTCCCGCTTGCGGTGCATGCGGCGAATGAAATTCGAACGATACTTAGCTCCTTCGGAATCGCCGGTTATCCCAAGGTATCGGGCGGAAAAGGTCTGCAGATCCACATCCCGCTTGGAGCAGGGTCCATGCTCACCTATGAGGATACGAGGGTGTTCACGGCGTTCGTGGCCGAATATTTGGTGCAGAAGCATCCCGCGTTGTTCACGGTCGAGCGGCTCAAGAAAAAACGGGGAGACAGATTGCTCGTCGACTATATCCAACATGCGTACGGGAAAACGATTATTAGTCCCTATTCCGCGCGAGGCAGAAACGAAGCTACGGTTGCGGCGCCGCTGGAGTGGGACGAAGTGAACGAGCGGCTGGCTCCGGAACAGTTCACGATCCCATCGGTGCTGGAAAGGCTGGCTGGGCGACCTTGTCCTATGCGCGACTACTTCGAGCGGTCGAACGAGGCGCTTGGCAACGTGATCAAACAATTGAAGGCGCAGTCGGTTCCAAACAAAAAGTGAAAGCCGTCCCCCTCATCGGAAGGACGGCTTCTTCAGCGAGCAATGGGCCGCGGCTTCCTGGAGTTCCGGAGCGAATTCGCTCAGCTTGCAGACGAAATAACACGTTTCGGGGAAGTGATGCTCCAGAAACCGGAGCGTCGTCTTGTTCATCAGCTCCGTATTCCGGTATAGCTGCACGACCTTGTAGATAAAGGCGTTCATGGCAAGCACGGCTTGCCCGACTTGCGCCGCGAGCAGCTGCTGGCGCTTGAAGCCCGGCTGCATAAAGCGCAGGTACCCTTTGATCTGCGTGTTCTGGACCATGAATCCCTGGAAGATCCCGGCGTAACGATCGGTCTCGCGGATGATCTCCAGCTCCATGGGATCCAGCGCGTTGCGCAGCAGCACGGCGTGCCCGAGCTGATCCTCCAGCCATAGATCCAGCAATTGCACGAGCGGCAGCCGCTCCGGCATCTTGCCTTGCATATAGAAATTCAGCTGGCGCAAATATTCTTCGTTCTCGCTTAACGTGCCGTTGAAGAAGGTAGGCGACAACGCGACCTGAATCTTGTTGTCGACGCGCAGACTCTGCAGCCGTCCTTCGAACTGATAGTACCCTTGCGCCACCGGCCATATTTCTTTCGCGATCTGTATCATCGCGGGAGACTGAGGAGGATCGCTCTTCGGCACGGCGTTCAGCCGATCGATCAGCACCTGGAATCTCGCGATGAATTGCTCCGCCTCCGCGACCCATTGCTTCTCGTAAGGCGCCGTGTAGTCATAGACGAAATAGGCATGGTCTTGCAGAATTTCCAGCCAAAACGCATGCTCCTCCCAAACGCTTATCGTGCGTACGGCGTTCAATTCGTTCTCCACCTCCGGCTTCGGTATGCATTCAGTAGATACTATGTGGCCGGGGATAGGGTTATTCTATTTCGAGCGCGCCATCAGGACGATGGTTCCTCCTTCGGAGGAGCATTCGGCGAGGATCGTTTCTTGATCAGCGCGATGAACAAGAGCGCCGCCGGAATCAACAGCCCGTATGGCAGCACGCTCGGCGTCCATTGCTCCGCGACGAACTCCCAGAACGAGACGCTGCTAGGAAACAACGTGACCGACAATACGATGATGATGAAGCCGATCGGCAAGGCAAGCAGCTTGTAACTGCGTAGCTGGAAGATTTGGCCGGCCAAGAGCAGCAGGGCATAATAACAAATCGTAATTTTGAAGAAGAGGGACACGATCCAGATCATCATGACGATCGATTCGATCCGCTGCACGAAGTGCCCGATGTTCACCTTCTGGGCGAGCACGAAAAACGGATATTCCGCGATCTCCGTAATAAAGGGGCCGATAATAAGCGTTGAAAACAAAATGACTACGATCAGCATCAGGCCCCCGAACGCCGTCGCGGCGAAGTACATCTTGTAAGCGGCCTTGCCGTCCGGTACGGAAGGGAACACCATCAGCAGAATGGCGAGATCCAAGAACGGGACGCCGATGACGGTTAAGGCTCCTTTGATCACGGGACCGATCCCGTATTCCAGCATCGGCATCAGGTATCGGAATTCGATGAGCGGCAGCAAAGCGATCAGAAGCAGAAACAGGAGCAGCAATACGAACGGCAGGAAGAGCTCGGCTGCTCTCGCGAACGTTTCGAGTCCCAGTAGTACGGCGAACACGATAATGGAGAAAAAAAGCAGATTGACCGCGGGAGTAGGCGTTTGCGCCAAAAAAAGCGAGGTCGCAAGCGTGCCGACTTGACTGAGCAGACCGGGTGTAATGATGAACAGATAGCAGAGGAACAGCAGCATGACCGCTTTTCCCATGAATTTGCCCAGCAGCCGATCGCTTATCTCGGCAAGCGTCATCCCGGGGAATCGGGTGCCGAGCTTGCCGTATACCAAGACGAGCAACATGGACGCCGATGTGCCTAATATGGCGGATAGCCAGGCATCCTGCTTGGCCTGCAAGGCAAGGAGCGTTGGCAAAATCAACGTGGAGCTGCTGATGACGAACATGATGATCAGCGCGCCGAATTGAAACGGCGATATGTGCGTTTTGTTCATGATCATTCCTCATTTCAATCCGAGTACGTCATTGATTCCTTCGCTAACAGGCTCGAACGCAGCCCGAATCCAGACGACCGGACTCGGGATGGGCACATGCAGCAAATATAGCGCGCACAGCGAGACGCCGATCAGAAGAAAGACGAGAAACGTCCAAAGCTCCCGGATCCACCCCCGTTTGCGCAACCTGGGGATTTCATACCAGGCTAGTACGGCCGCCGCGATCACGACGACGATGACGGACAGCATAGGCGATCGGCTCCTTTCGGCATTATCCGCTTCCAGGTCCCGCACCCGGCAATCTGACTCCGCGCATGGCGGCGATTAAGTAAAGCGACAATGGGAAGGCGATGCCCCATAACAGGCCGTAGAAGGGCCAGACGGATACCAGCTTCTTGTCGATGGCGGCATTGGGAAAGATGACGATCGATAGCGTAAGCAGCACGAGCCCCATCGGATAAGTGAGACTGCGGTATTCCTTCAGGCGCAGCACGGACGAAATTCCGGCGATCGAGATATAGAACAGCAAGGTAAGCCGAATGTAGTTGGTGACGAACCAAACGATGGCGACGATGATTTCGATCCGGTCGATAATGCCGCCGATATTGATTTTGCGGGCCAAAATGTAGCTCGGGAACATTTGCCTTGCCGTATTCGAAGTGCCGTGAACGAGAATGGACAATGCCGTGACGAGCACGAGCGCCGCCCCGCCCAGCAAGACTCCCTTCGTCAGCGCGCTGCCGCCTTCCTTCGAATTGCGGACAGAGGGAAGCAGCATGATGAGAAACGCGCTTTCGAGAAAAGGGAATACGAGCATCGTCAACCCGCCTCTGGCGACCGGCAGAAAGCCGTTCTCGAAAACGGGGAGCAGATTGACCGGTTTAATCTCCGGAGAGACAAGGCAGATCAGGAAGAAAATAAGGAACAACACCGCGGGGAAAAAGATTTCCGCTGTCCTTGCGATCGGTTCCAGGCCAAGCCTTACGCCCAAAACGACAACGCACATGATCAAAATATGAATGGCTTGGATCGGCGTTTCCGGCATGATCTGGGTCGTTATAAAATCTCCGATGTTGCGCAGCGTAAAGGAGGCGATTATAAAGGGGACGCCGAGGATGAACAGCAGCATGGCAGCCGAACCGGCAAAGCGGCCGAGCAGCCGTTCCGCGAACCCGACCATGTCGGCGCCGCCGAAGCGGGAGCCCAAGGCACGATACAACGGAAGGATGAGCATAGCCATCGTCAGCGCGAGCAAACTCGCGATCCAGGCGTCCTGCTTCGCCATGTTCGCAAGGGAGGAAGGGATGATCAGGATGGCGCTGCCGATGATATGGAGAGACACGAGAGCCGCGTATTGGCGAGGACTGATTACGATTTTATTCGTCATGCTTGCGCTCCTTTGCTCGGGAAATCGGGGGTTACCGGATGCTGTACGGTTTCGGTTCAAGAGCCATCTGCAAAGCATCGGCCCAATCGGCGATCGGGCCGAACAAGCCGAAGATGATTTGCAGCGGACTCGGAATCGGCGCTTGCAGCGCTTGAGCGATGGAGAACCCCGCCGCAGCCAGCATGAGCAACGTGAAAACCCGGCGTTCGCGCTTCAAGCCCGATCGGCGGAGCGAGCGCAGCTCGAAGAAAGAGACGACCGCGCAGAAGATGATGATGATCGCGACTGTGTTCATCCGCATGCCTCATTTCATGTGATTCGCTTTCTCCATCTCTTCGATGAAGGAATTGTTGACCGTGCCGAGGCGCCTGATTTTGTTCTCCGCCCGGACATGGATCACGGCTTGCTGGAAGGTTTCGTTCCAATGGTCCTTGAGCGTTCGCCAAGCCTTGGGATCGGCTCTTCGGATCGCTTCGCCGAAGCCGAAAATATCTACTTTGTACTTGTTCTGCACGGTTTTAACCGTCCGCTCGATAAAGTCGTTGACCCTCGCGTTGGCCGCCGCCTCGATCTCGGATATCGTCTCCGACTTGGTCAGATCGAGCGAGCATTGCACTTCCGCAACGTTAAGCTCGGAGCGCACGCGGATATCGATATGCGGAATACCGTCAATCAGCTTGCCTTTGATCGTCGTGTGAGATCGGATGACTTCTC
>JAQSXN010000121.1 GCA_029256665.1 Paenibacillus sp. | reverse complement strand
TTATACCTATCTGATAGGTGAATCTTATTGAAATCTCGGTTAATTGTCAATCCTTTCGCCAAAAAGACGCAGCTCTCCGCCAAGCTTGCAAGCCTGCGGGAAGATGCGCCTTTGAACGGCCGATAAATACGTTATCGTCCTTTATGACAGCTGCTCGCGAATAAACGATTCGATCTTGGCGGGTTCGTCCGTGGGAGCGAACCGTTTGACGACGCGTCCTTCGCGGTCGACGAGAAACTTCGTGAAGTTCCACTTGATCGACTTGGTGCCAAGCACGCCTCTAGCTTCGTCCGTCAGATGTTTGAACAGCGGATGCGCCTCTTTGCCTTTGACGTCTATGCGGGAGTACAGTGGAAAAGATACGCCGAAGTTCAGCTCGCATGCCTGCGCGATCTCCGAGTCGTCGCCCTTCTCTTGGTTCGCGAATTGGGCGCACGGAAAACCCAGAACGGAGAAGCCTTGATCCGCATATTCGTCGTGCAGCTTTTGAAGACCTTTGAATTGCGGCGCGAAGCCGCAGCCCGTCGCGGTATTCACGATCAGCATGACGTCGCCTTTGTACGGTGCGAGCGTCTGCTGTTCGCCTTTGATCGTTTTGACGGAAATATCGTATATGGACATGATTTCACTCTCCCTGCCGAATGTTAGTTTGATTTGATTAAATTTTATACAATTTAAATAATAAAGTCAATAAAAAGCGCCCCGCAGCCGAAACCATCTGCGGGACGCTTTGTTGTTTTTCCTCATATGCCGATCGTTAACGGCCCCTAACCGTCAGCGCGGAGGCGACTCCAATGGCCGTGCCGAGAATAGCGCCAGCCGCCACTTCGCTGGGCTGATGGCCGAGCGACTCCTTCAGCTTTTCCTTGCGCCGCTCGTGGTAGACGCCGGGATGATGCCCCGCCAGCCTCTCGACATCGGCATCGAGATCGTTCACCTGAATCGCGATCTCCCCCGCATGCCTGCGGATGTTCATCGCATCGTACATCACGACCAAGCCCAGCATGCTCGCAATCGCGAACTCCGGCGTACGAACGCCGTATTTGATCGCCGTATAGGCGGCAAGCGCCGACACCCCGCTGGAGTGCGAGCTCGGCATGCCGCCGGAGCCGGCGACTTTGCCAAAGCTCCATTCGCCCTTCCGCCAAGCGTGCAACGGCACTTTAAGCAGCTGCGCGGCGCCCACGGCGGCAAGCGCCGTCCCCAATCCTCGGTTAGCCATAATGGTCCCCTCCTGACTTCTTATCTTCGTCAGTGTTCCCATTGGCCGCCTTGGACATGCCGCATTAATCTTTGCTTATTTACCCAGCAGCTCCAAATGTTTGCCGATATGGCTGCCCAGCCCCTCCGCAAAAACGTCCTCGCGGTCGGCGAGCGTCCGGAAGAACTCGTCCGCGAACGTCTTGCTTCCATCTTCGTTTTTCGCCTGAAGCAGCAAGCCGTACGTAATGTGCAGCAGCTGGCGCGCGTTGTTTTCGTTCATGTATTCGGGCAATTGCTCGTCGGTCACGCGATCGAGAGGAGCTATGGCGCCGATATCCGTCGTAACGTGGTAATAAGCCTTCGCTTCTTCGAAGTGATCGAGCGCGTACCGATGCATGCGGCGGTACAGGGACGGGTTCTCTCTTGCCACGACGCGGACGGCTTCCAGCCAGTTCGTGCCCGCCGTCTTGAGGTGGAACAGTCCGTTCGTGTATTGGCCGATCAGCGGGAACACGCTGAATTTGTCGCTGCCGGAGTGGATGCTCAGCTTGAAGCCGAAGTGGACCGCGATCGCCGCGTGGCTCGCGAGCTCCTTCTCGAATTGCGCGATATCGCCGATATAATCGATCCCCTTCTGGAATTCGCCGCAGAACCGCGGGGCCATGCTGAAGATGGACACGCCGCGATGCTTCAGCTCGTTCGCCACAAGGTAGTGAGCCTCCGGCGACGTAGGCGTTTCCGTCTCGTCGATGGATATTTCGAAGTCGACCTCGCGATCCAGCGTTTTGATATAGGTGTTGTAGATCTCTTCCATGAAGCCGATCGCCTTGTCGTAGATCAGAACGTCTTTCATAAGCGATTCGCGCGTGAAATTGAGCTCTGCGCCAGGAATGCTTGCCGCGCCGCCGAGATAACGCGATTCGTACCGGCTGCGCAGCTCGGACGGAAGCTGCTCGTACTTCGCAGCGATGTCCGCCTCGGAGGATCCGCCGATCGTACCGTCGATATACTCCGAGCAATCGAGCGTCAGCATCGTAAACCCTAGACGCAGCGCGTATTCGATGTCCTCGATTTTCTTCAAATGGTCGCCGTCCGCTCCGTACCCGTCCGTGTAACCCTCTTGCAGCACAGCATAAGCGGCCGCGTCAAGCACGTCCTCATACGTGCGGCCCGTCAGCGCAAGCTCGCGAATGCTCTGTTGAGCGAGTACGGGACGGATATCCTTGCCGCGGATCGTGCGGATATGGCCCGGGCTCGCGATGCCGAGACGGTCGCCGAGACCCATCGTCGCCACCTTCGTGCCGAATGCCCTCGGCGCGGTATATGGGAAATAGTTGTTGATCGTCAACCGATTGGCATGCGACAGCGGACATAGCTTGCCGGCGCCGCCCTCGGCCGCTTCGCCTAAGAGCGCGTCATACAGGTCGCCGTCGCCGATGGCGAACAGCTTCTTGCCTTCGGCCGTTTTGACGATGGCGATCGTCGTGCCCGCCGCTTTGGCGATGGAATTGGGATATACGTAGTAATCGGAAGAGTTCAGCTCGGACACGTTGCCGGATTGCAATACGTCGATCAATGCTTTCATTGCGATGGCCTCCCTTATCTGTACAGCTAAGATAAACCCATCGTATCGCAATTAACGAGAATTTTCTTCTCATTTATTCTTATTTTCGAATTAAACTATTCATATTTTGCGCAAACATGATACGATATCATTATCAACGACAAGGAGTTGTCCTGATGTCCGATACCGTTACCTTCGGCAACGAAGAAGAAGGTCCGTTCTATTTGCAGTACATTCGCCGCTCCGGCCCGTTCGAGCGCACGCAGCACATGCACGACATGTACGAAATGTATTATCTGTACGAGGGCGAACGCATGTATTTCATCCGCGACCGCTCCTACTTAATATTGCCCGGCGATCTCGTGCTCATTAACCGGCGCGAGCTCCACGCCACTTCGGATTCGGGCCAATGGGGACATGCCCGGGTCGTGATCAACTTTAGCGACTCGTTCTTGGGCGGAGCGCTGGGAGAAGCGCCTTATTTGCTGGATGCGCTCTCGCATGGCTCCCCCGTGCTCCGGCTGGATCTGACCAGCCGACGGCTCGTTCAGCGCATACTGGGCTCGATGACGGACGAAGCGCGGGAACCGGCGCTTGGCCAAACGTTTGCGCTTCGCCACTATTTGATCGAGCTGCTGCTGTTCGCATCGCGATTCGTGGGGCAGCATCCCGTCGCGTCTCCCGAACACGTCAGCCCACTCCATCATAAAATTTCCTCCATCGTCAGGCACATCAACTCGCATTATGCGGATCCGATGCGGCTGGAAGAACTGGCGCGCCGTTTCGAGATCAGTCCCGCTTATCTGAGCCGCATGTTCAAGGAAATAACGGGATTTTCGCTTGTTTCTTACGTGAACCTCGTCCGCATACAGGAGGCGCAGCGGCTGCTGCAGGATACCGAAGACAAAGTGATCGCGATCGCGGAGCAAGTCGGCTTCGGCTCGCTCGTGCAGTTCGGCCGAGCGTTTCGCCAGATCGCCAACATCACGCCGCTCCGCTACAGACAATCGGCAAGAAAATAACCTATTTCCGGCCTTTGCAACGTGTTGGCCCTATTTTCCCACGCATGCGATTCGGGCTTGCATGCCATGCTAACGGGGTGGAAGGAGGTGCTTCATTCATGTCATCATCCAAGAGCCGCAGGGAGAACGCCTGGCATCAACGCAAGCATGGTCAGAAACCGTCTCACGGAAAGGTCAAATCCTTTGAAGAGCTGAGCCAAGGAACGGACGGCGCCAAGTCCTAGCATGAACGCCAAAAGGGATGCTCCTTGGGTCTGCTATCCCCATGGAACATCCCTTTTGCATAGTCCGGCCGCTATCGTTACACGACGTTCATCAGGATCTCCTCGTACCGGTCATCGAACGAGATTCGGAGTTCTTTATCCTCCAGATACCAGAGATTATCGTCTTCCATATAGAAGAGGATGCCTTCGATTTCATGGCGAAGCCCTTCGCTTCTCGGCGAATCCTTCGTAATGCCGAGCGACAATCCCGGGTGAACGCTGCCGCAGCCTCCGAGCCTTACGAAAATTCGGAGCGCGTCTCCGTCAGACAAGCCCATTTGCTCCTTGTACCATCGCGCCGCTGCCTGTTCTACCACTAACTTCATCGCTGTCAGCTCCTCGAAGTCGTATTCCTTTCATTATACTCGCCAATCGTCGCCGCTCCAACCCCCGGGCGAAATGCCTGCTTCAAGTATATGGATGATAAAGACTTTCCATGCTTAGCTTTCCATGCCTAGTCTATGGCCGCGGCCCGGCGAAGCATCAGGCAAGAAAGCGCGAACGAAGAGAGCATAAGCAGAACGCTGACCGTAATGGCCCAGAGAAACGCATCCGGCCGCTCCAAGACCGATTGGGCCTCCAGAAATGCGTAACCGCCGAGCGCGCCGGGACTCCAGCTCGCGTATCTCGGCAGCAGACCCGCCGCGAGCGATAGCGCTGCCATCAAGCCCAGCGCGCAGAACGCGGCGGCGGCAGCGCTTCTCAGCATCGTGCTGAACAGCAGGGTCGCGCTCAGCGCGAAAGCCACCCATAAGCCGTAAACGGCTAAGCTCCGGGCAAAAGCGTCGAAAGAAAAGGGACCGATCAATAAAGTCGTATAATACCAAGCCGCCGCGTATCCGGCCAGCAGAGACAGCCATGCGAGAAGCAGCATGCTGCTCCATTTGGCTCCCAAGAAGGCCGAAACGGAAACCGGCTTGACCAAAATAAGGGATGCCGTGCCGCTTCCGCGTTCGCCCGAAACGATGCCCATAAAGACAAGCACGAGAACCAGCATGCCAAGAACGCCGAATTGCGATAACGTATCCGCCATGACTTGCGCGGCCTCAGGAGGCGGAATCTCGATCACCGCGCCCTCCGGCAAGTTTCCCGCTTTTTCCAGGATGACCGGCATGTAATGGAGGGATACGGGCTGCATGATGCCAAGCGCGACAAAGACGAGAGGCACCCATATCAGCTTCATGCTGCGTGCGAGCTCCAGCAGCTCCTTGCCGAGCAGCGCTCCGTAACGGCTCGATCCGGTCCGTATCATGAGCTCACCGCCTTCATGAATAGATCCTCGAGCGTCGAATATCCGGCATTTAATCGTACGATTTTCACCTTATGGTCCGCTAACGTTCGCAACAGATATTCCCTGGCTCCTTCCATCTCTCTCACGTCTAAGGTCATGCTGTTTCCCCGCCACTCCGCGCGGCTAACGTAACGATGGGCTTCTTCCCCGGCCGCGTCCACGGACGCAATAAACGTTTTGGCCCACTTTATCGTTACTTCGTCCGGCTCCAGGAGCAGCTCGATAACGGGCAGCCGATGTTCGTTGCGAATCGTCTCCAGCTCGCCTTGCAGCGCAATCCGTCCATCGCGGATTATGACGATATCGTCGCACAGCTCTTCCGCGTCATGCAGCACATGGGTCGAGAAGAGCACGGTCGTTTCCCGCTTAAGCTGGGTAATCAGCTCCAACACCTCGCGTCTTCCGAGGGGGTCAAGCGCCGATACGGGCTCGTCCATAATTAACAGCTTCGGCCCGTGTACAAGCGCTTGCGCCAAACCAAGCCGCTGCTTCATGCCGCCGGAATACCCGCCGATCCTTCGTTTCGCCGCGTCTTTAAGCCCTACCCGCTCCAGCCATTCGCCCGCGCTCCGTCTCGACTCCGCCCCGGATAATCCGCATAGCTTGCCGGCGTATGTCACGAACTCGAAACCCGTCATCCATGGGTAAAACGCCGGCGATTGCGGCAAATATCCGATCCCCGCTCTTATGTCGGCGCTTTCCGCCCTTCCCGGGTATTCGATACTGCCCGAAGTCGGTTTCAACAATCCCGTGAGCATCCGAATCGTCGTCGTTTTGCCCGCTCCGTTAGGACCGAGAAGCGCGACGCATCTCCCTTCAGCCACCGTAAAATCGATGCCCTTAACCGCTTGCACCTCGCCAAAGCTCCTTGACAGCCCCGTTACTTCCAGCAGTGCGCTCAACCTTCATTCCTCCTTCCGAATACAAAAAAGGCAATCGGTCCAAGGATGTTGACGAATATGATAATGAGGATCCACATCAGCTTGGGTCCTCTCGTCTCCTTGGCCTTGACGCATAAGACGATAGCGATGGTCATCAAGATCAGTTGCACGGCGATAAACGGCGCGATAACCGCGATCAGCTTGGAAATATCCAGCTCTTCAGCCACCGTTGTTCCCCCTTTTCTCCTGCAATTTATGCTTGAGCAGCTTCCAGAGCCCTCTTCTAACGAACAGCCAATAGGCGGCTAACGGCAACGGAAACTGGATCAGCCCCCATAGTCCCCAGAACCAATAGCCGCTTCCGCTTCCCCGCTTGCGCGCATCCACGAACAGCCAGGTCGACTGCGGCACCAGCACCGCCGCCAGCAGCAGCCAGAACCAAACTTCATGCATCAGCCGTTCTTCCATTGCTTCCTCCCTCTCCTTTGGGCGCGAAGGAGCGTTATCGCAAGCCACCCTGCCGCCGTCAGCGTCACCAGCGCTTGCAGCGCCACGAACAGAGTCAAGCTTCTGTCGAGCGCCCAGACCATCCCGCCTATCACGCAGGCCGCGAGCAGCCAGAATAGGGCTAGCTCTCTTCGGAATCTCTTTTTAAGCTCGCGCTTGCTTTCGGCAACAAAGGCTTCCATCGCGCGCAGCTCCGGCTGCCGCGGCAGAAACGCCTCGTCCAGCCGTTCCAGCTGGCTTCCGATCCGTTCCTTGAACCATTGCCCGTCGCCTTGTTCCTTCTCATCCGTCATGTCTCCTTAGCTCCTTTCTTAACCGTTTGATTCCTTCATGCAGCCGCGACTTGACGGTGCCGGACGGCACCTTCAACATCTCGGAAATCTCGTCTTGCGCGTACCCGTAATAATATTTCAACAGGATCGGAACGCGGTGATGCTCCGGCAGCTCCGCGAGCGCCTCCATGGCGTCGGGCCATTCTCCCAATCGGTTCATCGTCTCGAACCGGAATGACCTCGTATATCGTTTCTCCTCTTGCAGCCACTCGAGCTCCCGCTTCTTTCGGCGAGCCTTGTCGATGACGAGTCTGGAGGCGATGGAGATCAGCCAGGTCGAAAATTTCGAAGTGCCCCGGAAGGCCGATATATGTTCGATCGCCTTAAGCGCCGTTTCCTGCGCGATATCTTCCGCGCGGCTTCTATCCATCGTCAGCTTGAGCGCGTACTGATATAGAAATGCGTAATTGTGCCGCAGCAGCTCCGCCAAGGACCGGTCATCGCCGCGGATCGCTTGCCGCACCAGCTTCGATTCGTGTTGCTCGTGCTTCGTTTCGTCCACTACAATTGCTAGCGACTCCCTTCGTTTCTACTTGTCTACCCCTCTATGACGTTCAGCTTTCCCGATTCGTTCATTGTCGATGAGAACATTTATTTAACTCTACGCTTAGTCGATTGCGCTGCCAAGCGCACAAAGGGATGTTCCTTGGGGTCTGTCTTCCCCATGGAACATCCCTTTTGCATGGCCCGGCTGCTGTCGGTACACGATTTTACGAAAATTCGGAGCGCGTGAAGTTGCATGCTTAGTCTAGGGCGCAACCCTTCAAGGAAGCATAGCCGCGCTACTAGTTCCCGGTTCCGAGCACGATCCAGGCCGCCGCTTCCGCGCGCGTCATCGGCTTCTGCGGTTCGAGCTGCTTGCCGTCGCCAATGAACACGGTCCGGTACAGCTTGCTCGTCCCTTCGACCAAATAATTCGTCATGGAGCCGATGTACAGCTTGCCGACCTTGTTCGCGTCCTCGTACCCGAACAGGTTCTCGACGAGGACGGTCCAGTCACGGTCGTAATCGGCCCAAATTCGGGTTGCCTGCTCCCGCGTGAGCGGCTGGTCCACTTGGATCGTGCCGTCCGGGAAGCCGTTCAAAATACCCGCCGCCCGAAGTCCCTCTACGAGATCGTAGTACGCATGATCCGAAGCCAGATCCGAGAAGGACGCCTTCTCCGGATGATGCGGGTTGACGCCGCGATCGTTGTAGCGATACGCCCAATCGATGAATTCTCCTCGCCGGATCGTCGCGTCCGGCTCGAACGCGCCGTTGCCCGCAGGCAGCTCGATGCGCTCCAACAGCGTCTTGATCTCGGCTTCGAACCGGTTGCCCGCGATATCCTGCGGGGCCAGCAGCGTCTCGCCGCCTTCCGCTCCGCCTGCGCCCGCGCCTTCCGAGGCCGTGACCGCCGCCAGTCCCTCCGCCGTCAATTTCTCTTTCAGGCTGCTCTTGTTGTCCAAAATATAAATCATCCACTCGGCCGCCTCCGCCCGCGTCACGGGTTCCTTCGGCCGCAAGAACGACGTCTCGCCGAAGGTCTTCAGAAACTCCTTCTTGTACAGCGACAGCGGCTGCTTGTACGATTCGTCCAGCTGATCCACGTCCAGGTGGACGCTAGGCGGCAGAGACGCTGGGAACCGGAAGGCGTTTTTGTCTTCCATGAACAGCGCCCATGTGTACGGAACCTGTTCGCGCGTAAGCGGCTGCTCCGGATGCAGCTTGCCGTCCGGCA
>JAQSXN010000120.1 GCA_029256665.1 Paenibacillus sp. | reverse complement strand
ATATCGTCAACGGCGATTCGGTCGGCGAAAAGTTGAAAGAGAGCGGAATGGACGGGGACATTCTCGTATGGAGAGAGGTTTATACCGCTGGTCCCGTGTATCGGGACATGGCGGATGCAGACAGCCGCAAGGAGCGGGCTTCGTTTATGGAACTTGCTTTAGGCGTCCCGGGCAAGGAATATATCGCGATATGCGAAGCGCAAGAAAGCGCGCTTCAAGCAGCCGGCGCTCACGAAGAAATCCTATTATGGTTCGAACATGATTTGTTCGATCAGACGATGCTTAGTCGGCTTCTATATAGCCTCTCTTACTGTGACCTCGGAGAAACAAAAATAAACCTGCTGAACATCGATTCCTTTCCGGGCATGCCTAACTTTAGAGGTCTCGGCGAGTTGTCCGCCGAACAGCTGCGCGCGCTTGAAGGTTCCAAGCGCCGCTTAAGCCTGGAGGAGCTGAAGGTGGGCCGCGAGATCTGGCGGCGTTACGCGTCTCCCGATCTGTCGGACCATATTCCGTTAGCTCAGAGAGACTGGCCGAAGCTGCCCTTTATGCGCCAGGCGATGCAAGCCCATTTGTCACGCTTGCCTTCCTCAAGTACCGGTCTCGGGATCATCGAGCAAACGACGCTGGAAGCCGTAGCCGGCGGCATCCAAGGTCCTATCGAATTATTCGAGCATGTCGGCTCCCGGCTGCATCTACTCGGGATGGGAGATTTGGAATATTGGCATCGCTTAAAGCTCATGATCGAATCTCCATTCCCCCTCTTGCGGATGGCTGGAGACACTGATTTCCCTGACTTTCGACAACCTTCCCCAGGCTTCCGATCGTCGGACTTCGCCTTGACGGAGCTGGGGCGGCAGGCGCTTGCCGGTCAATCATTAGGGACCGGCATCCATCCATCGGACATTTGGCTTGGCGGCTTCCGCCTCTGCGGCGGCACGCAATGGCGATGGGATCGTTCTCGCGGCGAAGCGGTCCTGCTATAACCGCGCTCCGCCGGTCCTTAGCCGCCTCGCTTCCGAGGGTGAACAGCCGTGGTACCGCTTGAACAGCTTGCTGAACGTATAAATATCGGAGTAGGCAAGCGCCTCCGCCACCTCCGTCACCGACATCGACGTTTCGCCGAGCAAATGGGCGGCGCGCTCCATGCGCAGCTTCGTGATCGTCTCTTTGAGCGTAAGTCCGGTATGGCGTTTCATGAGGGAGCTGACATACCTCGCGGACAAGCCCGATTGGGCGACCACCTCGTCATAATCGATCACTTCCGTAAGTCTGAACCGGATTTCGTTATGGACGGCTTGGATGAGCCGATCGACGTAATAGTCGCGGGCGGGCTCATGCTGCCTATCCATTTCCTTGAGCCACCTAGTTAAAATAAGCTTGAGCAGCAAATCGAATTCCGTTCCGTTCGCCTCTTCTTCCTCCGCCCAAGCGGACATGTCGACGAGCTGATGGAGCAGAGGCTCCAGCCGGTACGTGTCCCGAATATAGACGCAGCGCTGCTCCGGCAGAGGATCCCGCCAGCCGTTTCCGCTCCCGTCGCTTTCATCAGCCAGCAAGAAATGGCAATACAGCACCGTGAGCGGACGATCCTGATGCTGGCTCGCCTCGACGACGTCGCCCGGACGGAAAATAAAACAGGCGCCCGGCCGAACCTCATGCCGCGTTCCGTTGATCCTCATTTCCCCTTGCCCCTTCACCGCGTACCAAAGGTCGTAATCGGGCAACGGCAGCGGCTGCCAGGACCAGTTCGGCTCGCAGCGCGCCTTGCCGCTATTCCCGTTAATCGCCAGCCGGTAGCCGGTCCATGGCCAACTAGCGCCTTCTCCAATAGCCCCGTCTCTCATCATTAATCTCCCCTTATTAGCAGTTAAGTCCAATTATATCCTTCATCTAGCCATTCCTCAATCTGACACCGCTTGATATTCTATTTCTAGAAGAAATCAAGATTTTCGGGGAGGATTCGCCTATGAGACCATCGCAAGAAAGCCAAGAAACGATCAACGCCAAGTTATACAAGTACGACAACGTGCATGTAAGTCTAAACGGGATTCAAGCGCTTCAAGATGAGCATTTCGCGAGGTACAAACAATCGGGGTTCCTTTCGGCGAATGGCGTGCTGAACGAATCCGAGATCGAACAATCCAAAGAGGCGCTGACGGACTTGCTCCACGTCGACCGCAAGGGAGCGAAGCTGCAGTTTTCCAAACCCGAGAAGGAGCTGCGGACGCCGCGGGAACGCGATCTGGCCATTCGCAAAATTCACGAATTCGTATCCGTCGAAGAACGGCTTCGGCGAATCGCGTACCACCAAGGCGTAATCGGAACAATCCGCCGGATATTCGGCGAGGAGCCCAAGCTGATCCAGGACATGGCTCTGCTAAAGCCGCCGCACGGCGGCGGAGAGAAACCGTGGCATCAGGACATGGCCTACGGCAATTTGACTTATACGAAGGCCGCCATCGGCGTCTGGATCGCACTGGACGAAGCGACGGCGGACAATGGCTGCATGCATATCATACCCGGCTCCCATCAAGAAGGCGCGACGCCGCATTACGCCGTGCGGGACTGGCAGCTATGCGATGCGCAAGTGCCCGTGAGCCGCGATGTCATCGTCCCCTTGAAGCCCGGCGGCGTCTTGTTTTTCCACGGCATGCTTTATCACGGCACGCCGTCCAACCTCTCCGAATCAAGGCGGAGAGCCCTGCAATTTCATTATGTCCCCGCTTCCGCGGAGAAGGTATCGCCGCAGGAGTACAAGCGAATGTTCACGAACGAGCTGAGCGGCGCGGAATGTTAGCCGGTCGAGATAGCGGCGCCCAAACGTCAAAGGAGCAGGCCTCCCGGTTATCGGGATGCCTGCTCCTTTATTACGGTCATTCAGTTGCAGCGTTTGCGGATGCGTAGCCCATCCGGCGCAGCCAGCGCTCGCACTGAACCGTCCATTGCGCCGTGTCCGGCACGGCGTGCGATAATCCCACGCCGTGCGCGCCCTGCTCGTAGATATGCAGCTCGAACGGAACGCGGTGGCGGCTTAGCGCCGTCGCGAACAGCATGCTGTTCTCCGGCGGCACCGCCGTGTCTTCCGCCGTGTGCCAAAGAAACGAAGGCGGCGTCGATGCCGTCACTTGCAGCTCGCTCGAAAGCATTTGGCGTTGTTCCTCGCTCGGCTCCTCTCCCAGCTGCGCGGTTACCGAGCCGTTATGGGTATAAGGCTCCGTAAACGTAATAACGGGGTAACACATAACGAGAGCGTCGGGCCGCGAGCTTTGCCGATCGATGGGATCGCGCGCCTCCGCGTCCCCGCTATCGAAACGGGTGCCAAGCGTCGAAACGAGATGTCCGCCGGCGGAAAATCCGAGCGTCGCGATCCGGTCCGGCCTGATGCCCCATTCCGCCGCATGATGCCGGGCCAGCCGAACGGCGCGCTGCCCGTCGATCAACGGAACCGGATATTGGTAAGGATATACCCGGTAATGCAAGACGGCTGCGGATATGCCGATTTCGTTAAGCCATCGGGCGATCGGATACCCTTCATGATTCGCCCGTCCCCGGTACGCTCCGCCTGGGCAGACGATCACGAGTCCAGCCCGCTCGGCCTCAGGCACGAGGAAAAGCTCCAGCGTCGGCTCATGGACATCCGTTATGCCCTGAGCCGACGGCGCCGCATCTACCCATAAACGATAGAACATGTTTATTCTTCCTTCATCCACTGGAAGTGGAATTTGCCCGGACGGTCGACGCGTTCGAACGTATGCGCGCCGAAGTAATCGCGCTGCGCCTGCAGCAGATTAGCCGGCAGGCGCTCCGTGCGGTAGCTGTCGTAGTAAGCAAGGGCGGATGCGAAGGCCGGCACAGGAATGCCTCTCGTTACGGCCGTCGCGATGACGCTGCGCCATGCATCTTGGTAATTCGCCACGATGCCGCCGAAATATTCGTCCAGGAACAGGTTTTTGAGCTCGGGATCGCGATCGTACGCATCCTTGATATTTTGCAGGAATCCGGCTCTGATGATGCATCCGCCGCGGAAAATCATGGCGATGCTGCCGTAGTTCAGATCCCAGCCGTACGCATCGGAGGCCGCTCTCATTTGCGCGAAGCCTTGCGCGTAAGAAGCGATTTTGCTCGCGAACAGCGCTTTGCGAACGGCTTCGATGAACGCCCCCGCGTCGCCGTCGTATGGCGTAGAAGCCGGTCCGCCGAGCACTTTGCTAGCCGCAACGCGCTCTTCTTTCAACGCGGAGATAAAGCGGGAGAATACGGACTCCGTAATGATCGAAAGCGGTACGCCGAGATCCAGCGAGCTTTGGCTCGTCCATTTGCCCGTGCCCTTCTGACCGGCGGAATCCAAGATCACGTCCACCATAGGCGCGCCCGTCTCCGGATCGTACTTGGAGAAAATGTCGGCCGTAATCTCGATCAGATAGCTGTCGAGCTCGCCGTTGTTCCACTCCGTGAAGATGTCGTGCAGCTGCTCCGTGCTGACGCCGAGCGTATCTTTAAGCAAGTGATACGCTTCGCCGATCAGCTGCATATCGCCGTATTCGATGCCGTTGTGGACCATCTTGACGTAATGGCCCGCGCCGTCTCCGCCGATGTACGTCGAACACGGATCGCCGTTTACCTTCGCCGAAATCGCAGTCAGAATCGGCTCTACCAGCTCGTAAGCGTCGCGCTGGCCGCCCGGCATGATCGCTGGACCGTTAAGCGCGCCTTCTTCGCCGCCCGAGACGCCCGCGCCGATAAAGCGGAAGCCTTTCTCTTGCAGCTCCTTGTTCCGTCTTTGGGTATCCGGGAAGTAAGCATTGCCTCCGTCGATTAGGATATCCCCTTGATCCAGGTAAGGCAGCAATTGATCAATCGTGGCGTCCGTTGCGGGACCCGCTTGCACCATGATCAAAATTTTGCGCGGCGTCTCTAGCGATGCCACGAATTCTTCGACGCTGAACGCGCCGACGAAATTTTTGCCTTCCGCTTCTGCGAGCAGCTCCTTCGTTTTCTCCGGCGAACGGTTGTAGACCGCCACGGAGAATCCTTTGCTCTCAATGTTTAATGCCAAGTTTTTGCCCATGACGGCAAGACCGACTACCCCGATTTGTTGTTTGGTCATCTGGTTTTTCTCCCCTTGTCCCTTTATTCTTGTCCGGCAACCATCAGTTGTTTGGCAGGCTCGGCGACATCGAACCACCAGCGGTATCCGTCTCTCGCGAGCAGCTCATCCGCTTCCGCAGGTCCGAACGTTCCTGCTTCGTATTGACGCAACGGCACGCTGTTCTCTTCGTAGGCTTCCAGGATCGGCTGCACCCATGCCCATGAAGCTTCAACCTCGTCCCAATGGGCAAAATAAGTCGCGTCGCCGAGCAGCGCGTCGTGTATCAGATTCTCGTAGGCTTCCGGCAAATCGCCGTGGCCGGGATCGATATCGATGCGCATCGGCTTGAACGTTTCCTTGGCGGCTCCGTCCATCGTGTTGAGCTGCAAAGAAATGCTCTCGCCGGGGCTCATCTCGATCACGAGCAAATTCGGTTCGGCCGCGCCTTCTTCTCCGGTCGTTACTTGCTTAAGCGGCTCCTTGAACTCGATGACGATGCGCGTCGATTTTTCCTTGAGACGTTTGCCCGTCCGGATATAGAACGGCACGCCGCGCCAGAAGGAATCGTCGATCGTTAGCCTAGCCGCGATAAACGTATCGTTGGTCGAGCCCTCGGCGATGCCCGGTTCGGACGTGTACGCAGCGACCGGCTTGCCATGCAGCACTCCGGCGGCATATTGTCCGCGTACGACGGAGAGACCGACATCCGCTTTTTGAAGCGGCTCGAGCGCCTCCATAATATGTTTTTTCTTGAAACGAACCACGTCGGCGTCGCCGCCGACCGATGTGCGGATTGCCGTCATCATGAGCAGCTGCAGCATGTGGTTCTGGAACATGTCGCGCAGCGCGCCGACATGGTCGTAATACCCTGCCCGCTCCTCTACGCCAACCGTCTCGTTGGCCGTGATCTGAACGTTCGCGATATTACGGTTCGTCCACAACGCTTGAATGATGGGATTGCTTTGTTGAATCGCCTTGAAGCGCTGCAGCATCGGCTTGCCCAGATAGTGGTCGATGCGGAAGATCTGCTCCTCCGCAAACGCTTGGCCCAGCATGTCGTTAAGCGCTCTGGCCGTCTGCAGATCATGACCGAACGGCTTCTCGATCACGAGCCGCTTCCAGCCGTTAGCCGAACCAAGGCCGCTTGCTTCGATGTTCGCTGCGATCGTTTCGAAATATTCGGGCCCAACCGACAAGTAGAACAGTCGGTTCGGAGCCACGTCCAGCGCCTGCTCGCGAGTCTCGATCTTATGCAGAAGCTTGCCGTAATCTTCCAGGTTGCCGATATCGAGCACGCTATAGCTGAAGGCTTGCAGGAAAGACTCCACTTGCGCGGCGTCCTGTCCCTTGCGTCTCGAGAAATCCTGAATGGACTGCGCGATGTTGCCGCGGAATTTCTCGTCCGACCAATCCCTCCGGCCGAGACCGATTAACGCGAACGAAGCAGGCAGTTTGCCTTCGATAAATAAATTAAAAAGGGCAGGGTAAATTTTGCGTTTGGCCAAATCTCCGGTAGCCCCGAACAAGATAAATGTTGTTGGTTCCATGCTCCTTCTCCTCCCGTAAAGCATGATCTGTCTTTAGCTTTTACATAACTATAATACGAACCGGAGCCATACAAGTAATTAATAGTTTTCGGAGGAGCTATAGATGTGGACTATACCTTTGTTTGTGCAATGAGACGAGGTCGAAAAGCGCGGTTGAAGCGGCGACAGTTCAAACGCTTCTTCAGATTAGATTTCGGACTCATAAACGTATCTTGCAAGATAAAAATAGCAAAAAACCGCGAATCACGCGGTTTTTTGCGAAATCATTGTTATAATATCGCGGGGATGCAGATTGTCCGGGAAAACTGCTTATTGCTTGAACTGGAACCAATTCAAATTCAATCCGGCCGTATAGACCAGGTACACATCATGTACGCCAGATACGCTGCTTAATACGGCTTGGGCCGTTGTATAAGTTTGATAAGAGCCGGTATTTACCCCGTTCACCGTTCCGATCAGTGTACCCGTCGGACTGCCGAGTCGTATTTCGATCTTGCCTACAGTCGAATCGCCGGCGATACGGGCATCCACAGCGACTGCGCCCAAGCCGAAGTTGACATCCTCGTAGACCGTATAATCTCCCGTTCCGATGAAACCGAGATTATCCGACCCTTCGCTGCTTGGCTCGGCCTGTACGGAGCCGCTTTTGGAGCTGAATTGCTCCGCTTCAATCCTCGAATAGGCATTGGTCAACGAAGGTTTGCCGCTTCCTTTAAGCGCGTTGTATATCGCCGTTGCGATAGTCGTCGACCCGGCATCGTTGGGATGGACATTATCGGGGAAGTTATGCCCCATGTTCTGTGTGCCCGGATTGACATGAATCACGGCGCTCCCCTTATTGGCCGCGGCTTGAATCTGTAGCGGCACCACCTCGCTGGTCACGACGTTCCCTGGCCAATAATTATGCGGTGACGTCGCAACGTAGACGGTCGGCTGCGAAGCCAGGCCGCGATAATGGTCGATCATATCTTCATAATCGGACACAAACTCCGCGCTGTGCTGCCAGTTGATCGCAGTGGAATCATTGGTGCCGAGCATGATGACTACGATATCCGGTTCCCAGTTCGAGCTGTTGACAAACTCCCAACTATCCCAATACGGGTGATCGCCGTTTTTCAACATCGTCGTACCGCCGGCTCCATACGGATTAATGTAATAGTTCGGGCCGAGGAGCGTCTGCAGTTGCGCAGGATAGCTGCCCGTCGTAATGCTGTCGCCGATGAGCGCGACATTGATTACTTCCTGCGGTTGGCCCCCTGCCTGACTTAGATCGAACACCTCCTGATCCGTCAGCGTTCTCGGATACATCCGTAGCTCGTCAATGGCGCCGTGAAATACTTCGGCGGCACCCTGCGAGGCGGCATTTTGCCCGCCGATTCGGAACGGATTCGGATTATTGGTCTGAACGATATCCGACGAAGCCGATTTGGTCAAGGCGAGCTGGCCGTCAATGTACAATTTGAACTGGCTTCCCGCCTTCGATACGGCAACATGAGTCCATTCGTTAAGCGGAATCGTGTTGCTTGCGGTCGCGAAAGGCCATAAGGAGTGGCCCTGGCCAAGCGCATCCGCCATCAGGAACTCCAATTTGCCGTTTGCGATCCACCAATTGAACATGTTCGTCTGACTGCCGGTAATGCCTTGCCCGAGAATGATCCGATTCGCACCGTCGGACTCCGGCTTGATCCAGGCCGCGAAGGTGAAATTATCCTTAACGATGGAATCCGTCACGATCGACGTATCCGTTCCGTTGAAACGCAGCGCCTGGCCGACTTTGCCCGGCACCCAGCTGTAGCCGCCCTCAATGGACAGCGCCTGCCCGCTTACGCTTTCCGTCGCCGTGGAGCCTTGGCCTTCATCAAAGTCGAAGTATTGCTCGCGGTCGGCATCCTGGCTTCCGCCGCCGGCACCCAGCTCGCCGATATCGTATACGCCGGCAAAGTTAAGCAGAGGCGCGGCTTGGGAGGAGAGAATGTTAATTCTTACCTGATCCGATTGAACATCATCGAACGTGACGATTCGCTTGTAGCCAATCGTTGTGCCGGTCGCTACCGTCGTCCAGTTCCCGCCGATCCGCACCTGTACGTTGAATCCCGATATGCGCTGACCGAGCGGAATATATTCTTGCAGCGTAACCGCGTTGAACGTTTGCG
>JAQSXN010000119.1 GCA_029256665.1 Paenibacillus sp. | reverse complement strand
TTCATTCTTGCGAATGGATCGGGCAGTTTCGCTCGTTGTTCAGTTTTCAAAGAGCAATCATTTCTTTCGTTGTCAGCGCCAATGTCTCAGCGGCGACTTACATAATATATCACGCCCGCCTAGTGGAATGCAAGCATTATTTTATATTTATTTCAAAGAGTTTATCGCTTCTTATTATATAGAATAAAATTACTGCCAAGTTTGCTAGACGCCAAGACAGACAATCCCCCTTAACCTTCATTCCATTCATCGAGCAATCCGCAACCATCTCAACTAACCGAGCGATGAATGGCGCCTTATCGCCTAGCATTCGAAGAGCGAACTTGCCAATATCCTCTTTTTAATTGCATCAGACGTTGTTCATTCACACTTGCCTTCGACCCATCCCCGAAGTAACGATCCTGCGTTGTCGCGCCAAAAAAGCAAACAACCCGCCTTTTCGGGCGAGTTGTTTGCTTTACGGAGGGTAACCTTATGTTACCGGGCGCTGGGTACTTGTTACCATTCGCCAGGGCGAGCCGGCAGATTCAGGCTAAGCTCGCGTTCGCGCCATGTACCGCTGACGCCGATGCGATCGCCGTCCATTGTCACTTTCGGCAAGTAAGTCGTTGGGTCTTCTCGGCCTACGAAAAGCGAGAATGCCAACGCAGCCTCCTTCAAGCTCCGAAAGTCGATTTCACGTCGAACGCCGCTATACAATACGAGGTCGATGAACAGATTGCCGTCCGCCTCGCTTGCCTCCCATTGCAACGGAGCGCCATGTCGCAGAACGTCGTCTTGGCCGAAAGCGGCATGCCAGGTCCGAAGCTTAAGCGGCGTCTCATGAATACGCATATCCGCCCCTTCATTCCCCGGGAGGACGGCAGCGCTGACCCGATCCAAGCAACCGCCGATTTCCAGGCGGAGCCTGAGATCGGAAGCCTGAATCCGTCCGTCCATCCGGTCCAGATTAGGATGGCTGTCGCCTCCTGAGGTCAGGAAGCCGACACCAAATAATGCATGGCCTTGCTCCTGGTCGGAATGGAGCACCGCCGAACAATAATCGTAGCCGTCATGCAGGCAACGCAGATTAACGTAAGTCGCTTCTTCTCCGTTCGCGATATAAGCAAGCAGCGTTCTTCTTTGGTTCCACATGATTTCGCAGTCGAAGCTGCCGAGTGTAAATTCCGGCGTCATAAATGTAGTCGCCGATTTCCCCCCGCCTTTGCCGTCGATCTCGTAGCATTGCTTGATGCTTCGGACTTCCGAAGCCAGGAACAGCGGCACATGCTTCGCTGGACAAGCTACGCCGCCCAGATACCATTCCTCGTCATAATACAGATCTTCCCACGGGGAATAGAATAGGGCGCCTCCCGTCGCCAACTGCATGAACGCCTTGGTCTCATCCCGGAGCAGCGTCCGGTATGTTCTGCTGTGGGGTCCAGACCATTGAGCCGTCGCATGGTGGTAATGCACGCCCACGCTCTCCCAAGCCATGTCCAGCAATTCCTCGCATATTTCGCCTGCCCGCGATGTGACGGCAACCGATGCGATCTTGGACAGCTCCAAGATCGCGATATAAGTATACGTAGGGCTGTTGTACTCTTGAAAAGCTCCTCTCGGCTTCGTATACGCGGCCAACTTCTCCAGCCGTTCCAAACCGTAGAGCCGATAATCCTCTCGCCCGTACAGCTCCCCGGCGATCAGCGTGACGAACGCGCCCATGATGGCAATATTCGTATAATGGGGACCGACATCCCGAATGATGATAGCGTCGCATGCGTTGCATATCGCCTCTCGCATGGCCGCTCGCAGCCCTTCCGGCAACCGGTCGCCGTGCCGCTTGACCGTCATAACCAGCTGCTTGCCGCAGAAATCGGCCCAGTTCCAGTCAGGAGGGGACATCTGATCCAGAGACTCCTCGTAATACCAGGGCCAGATGCCGAACGTGCTTCGACTGCGGTCCGTGTCCTGCATGGAAATCACTTGTTCGATTATATCGAACGCCCGACGTTCATATCGCGCAAGTCCCGTGTCCAGCAGACCGAGCGCATATATAAGCGATTTGGAAGTGGAATGGATGAATTCGGCTTGCTTGATCGTCGTGTGATAACCAGGGCTGCTAAAGGGCGACCTCAGCATGCGAAATTCGGCATTATACTGATCCTCTTTCGATTCGATTGCCTTCAGCAGCATCCGCCTTTCGTTGATGGAGGCCGTATTCATTCCGCTCGTATCTCCTCCGCCCGCCGCGACTGCCTCGTATTCCGCTTCCTTCATCGAACCTTCACTCTCCTATCATGTATTCCGCAATATCGATAATGCCTACCCGCAGCCTCCGCTCCTCGTCAGCCAGCGTGAAGCTGATTTTGCGGCTGTCCGGACTGAAGGAAGGATGGGGATGCCCCGGATGTTGCTTCCACATCGGAATTTCACACAGCAGCCTGGAGGAACGGCTTGCCAGATCGATCAGCACGATCTTGCTGAGCTCCCCCTCTTCCGTCGTATCCGCGACCGCCCATCGGCCATCGGGGCTTACCGCTACATGCCAATATCGATAGTCGCCGTTCACGAATTCCGCTTCGCCATTCCGCGCGTCCACGCGGTAAACGCCGGTTGGCTTTAGCTGACTGTGAGGATATTTCACAAAATACAACTGCCTGCCGTCGGGCGCCCACATTTCGTGGCCGACGTATTCCCCCAGCTCGCCGGTTTCCATCCGCTTTTGCGCGAAGCCGCAACGGAACTCGCCGCTCCGGGCGTCCGCCATATAAATCCGGTCCGGAATATACTCGGTCTGGCCTTCATGCGCGAAGAACAACAGATTCCGATCCTCCGGGTTAATCATGGCATGGTTGGCTACCGGGTAGGGCTCCGCGAAGCTCGGAGCCGCCACCTCCCTCACGCATCCCGTCTCCACGTCGACCGTACCGATCACCCATTGCCCGCCCATCCGCCAATAAATGCCCATCGTACTGCCATCTTTCGTAAGCGACAGCGGGCCGTATACGGCCGCCTTCAGATCCAGGCGGCAGACGATTCGGCTCCGTCCGGAAACCAGATCCAGCTCGTAGATGTCCGGACCGGCGTAATAATAGAACCGATCGCTGCCGGATACGAGGCCCCGGCCCCATTCCAGCCGATCGGCAACGACTTCTCCCGAGCCGTCCGTCGTGTCCGCTTTGACGTAAACGCCCGTTTTATCCCCGTCGATATCCGTGCAGACCACGATATGCCGGCTGTCCGACATCCACGACATGGCAGTGAAGTATTGGTGGCCCGTGTCGACACCGCTTGCCCCTAAGGATCGTATGCTGACGCCCGTAGCGGCATCTATCGTTTCGCGCAGTGTGAACATGTCGATTTGATCACCTCTTTCCGCACAACATTCAGCCTTTGGACCGTTCCCTGAATTCCGTTGGCGTCAGCCCCGTCATTTTCTTGAAGATCCGTACAAAGCTGTTGACGTTGGAGTAGCCGACTTGCTCCGCGATGTCGCGGATCTTGGCTTCCGTTCCGGAAAGCAGCTCTTTGGCCTGATTCATCCGGACCTCCATCAAATAATCGATAAAATTGCACTCCATCTGTTCCTTGAACAGCTTGCTCAAATGCGAGATGCTGATATGGAATTCGCCGGCAAGCAGATTAAGCGACATGTCGCTGCGCATATAGTGCTTTTGAATGTAGAGTTTAGCTTTATCGATCGTTTCGTTGCGTTCCCTGCTGCCTCGCTTCTCGCGAATTCGTTCGATGAAGCTGTCCAGCGCACCTACCGTAAATTGCTCCAGCTGTTCCAGCCGCTCGTACTGATTCAGCATTTCGACCAAATATTGCTCCGGGAAAATACCGTCCGTATCGACGCCGATTTCCGCTGCGGCGGTCGCGGTCTTCATCAGGCATTGCACGACAAGCTGCATGATCAATTCCGGCGGGACGCCCTGCTCCGCGAACGATTCGAACCATTTGCGAACCTGCCCGCGCATCTTGTCGGCGTCCGGCAGCTTCACCGAAGTAACGATGACGTCGGTCATGGCGAACAGCTTATAGAATTGGGGCGATGGGTCCGCCGATATATCTTCCCTCGTTATGATGGAGTTCCCGCCCATGACCAGCTTATAACCGAGCGCTTCACACGATTGTTTGTAGGATATCGGTATCTCGTCGAGCATATCCACGACGTCCCCGATTCCGATGCTAATCGTCCGTCCAAGATACTCCTGAACGAATTCCTTCAACATATCCGCCACGGCCACGGCCCGGATGGCATGTCTTTCCCGGTCCTCGCCATCGCCGAAGCTCATAATGACCGCGCATTTGCCTTTGTCGAGCTCGCAAGCGATACCTTGGCCTTCCGCGTTCATCAGCTCCTCGGCCACGTTGGAGAGCGCGTAAGCATACAGCTTCAAGTCGCGCGCGGAAGCGATCTGCCCCTTGTTATCGAATTCAATGCTCATAACGACGAAGCGCTGCGCATGCAGGCGGATATTAAGCATATCCATATAAGGCTGAATGGCCGACAAGTTTTTGGGTCCGCTCGCCAGCAGCTCCGTCATTAACTGCCACTTGACTAGCGGCTTGCTCTCCACGACCTGCTTGTGCAGCTGCTCCCTGTCCTCCAGAATATGCTGCACCGTCGATTCGAAATAATGGAATTCGTCGTTGTACTTGCGCCCCCCCGGCTTGGCCGGATCCGACAATTGCTGCCTCATCGCCTGGACGAACCGATTCATCGGCTTGAACGTCCAGCTGCCGATCGCCGCTGCCGATACCGTTGCGACAACGAACAAGGCTGCCGCCAGCATCAACAATACGTTGCGGAACAGAATCAGCGGACTGGTGAACTGCGACTCCGGCACGGCGCGGACGATATGCCAGCCCGTATAATCGTCTTCGACATAAAAGACCGAAGACGACGTCTGCTCCACGTCGGCTGTAAAATGACCCTGTTCTCCCTCGGCATTCAGAATTCGGCTCATATAAGGAAACTCGCTAATGTCCTTGCCTACCTTGTTATGATCCGAATGAAGCACGACGACGCCTTCCCGGTCGACGACGAAGGTCTGCCCGCCGTCGGCATCGGCCGTATTCCGGATCAGGCCGTACAACGCATCCTCCTTGACATTAACCGCAACGACCCCTCTTCTCGTCCCCGGCGAATGAATCAGCGGATAGGTGCGCACCAGCGTCACGACGTTGCGATAGACGGGATAGCTGGACCGGTTGATGATTACCTTGCGGGTCGACAACCATTCATAGAAACCGTCATATTGCTCGAACCCCGCAATCCAGCGAAAATCATTCGACAGTTCCTTCTCCGTCAGCGCGCTCCCCGATACAAGCCGTTGTTTGCTATAGGAATACAAGTCAATCGTGAAAATAGTATCCATGCTGTTGATAGCGTCTGCAATCAGGTTGGAAATGCGAAACGCATTATGTTGGCTGGCCTGCTCATCCAGATCCTTGTCAAAGAAACGGATGACTTCATCGTTCTTGAGCAGCTGAATCGTCGACTTGTCAATATGCTTAAGCGTCAGCTCGAGCTTATGGTCCACCTGGCCGAGCAGCTCCATATTCGTATCGATCAGCTGCCGTTCCAATTGATTATTGAATATCGTATAGGTGAAAAAGAATGAAGTCGAAACAAGAAGGAACAGGACGATGGACAAAACGCCGATCGCTTTCACAAGCCTCCGATTTTTGGTCACGTTCACGCCCGCTCCCCCTTGTAAGCCAACTTCATTCAGACTTTCGCCGTTTTAGAAGTTTGCCTTGTTCTCTTCATACCACTTTTGCGCAAGCTCCTCCGCTTCTTTGCCGCCGAGGCGGTCCCATTCCTTGCGGATTTCCTCGAGCGCCCACTGCCCCGTATATTTCTCCCCTTGGGTTACCGCGGTCGCGCGAGTCTCCCGAATGAACGTATCCAGCGTCGATCGGATCTCGTTTATTTTGTCGAAGCTTGGCTGATACGGGATGTCCCTGCGGAACTCGTTCTTCATGGCGATCTCGAGCGATGCCATGTTCAGCTTGGCGATACGCTGGGATATCTCGTCGTCGGAAGCCAGCGCAAGCAGATCCTCGGCTTTGGCCACCTGATCTTTGACGACCGCGTATTCGCCGGCGTACAACACTTCTTTGTTATACTTATCGCTGTCAAGCTGCTTCGGAACGCCGCCTACCATTTCATAATGAACGCCTTCCTCGCCATTGACGAGCGGATGCCAGCCTCCGTCGATCAACCAGTCCATGTATTCGATCGCCGCTTTCGGATTTTTTATATCTTTATTGAAAGCTACGAAAATATTAGGCGGAGCTTCCTGATACGCGCCGAATTTGCCATATTGGGAAGCGACCATCTCTAGCGGCACCGGATTCGCCGTCGGAACATTGGACAGCATATCCTTGATCATAATGTCGTTCGAGCCTTTTCCCCATTGCCCGAGGTAAATGCCCGCTTTGCCCGTCGTCCAGAGCTGGCTGGCGCGCTGATTGTTGCTATCGGTCAGATACTCCTTGTCTACAAGTCCGAGCTCGTACAGCTGCTTCTCCAGCCCGATCACGTCGGCGAACCGATCCAGCGTAGCTCCGTATTTCATTTTGCCGTCCTCCAGGTACCACTGGAAGTTCATGGCGCCATAGATGGCCGAGTAGATATCGCTCGTGGTATGGCCTACGATCGGCGTGCTGTCCGGATATCGTTCCTTGAACGCCTTGGCAACCTCGATCAACTCCTCGACGGTTGTCGGCTGATCGAGCTTCAGCTCGTCGAGCCAATCCTGGCGAATCCATACTCCGTGATTGGCAACCGCGAACAATGTACGTTGGGTAGCGATCGCATAGATCTCGCCGTCGAACGTCAAGTAAGGCAGCAGCTCCGGATGTTCTTCCAAATATTTTTTGTACGACGTGCTGTACTTCTCGATATATTCTCCAATAGGTTGAATGACGCCTTGGGTCACAAGCTTGCCGATATAAGCCCGGTCATACTCCCAAACCAGATCGGGAGCGCCGCCGGACGCGAACAACACGTTAAGCGAGTCCTGCGCCTGGTTGCGCGGCACGGGCACGATCGATACGTCGATGCCGGATTGCTCGCGGATCCACTTGACCCAGCGGTTATCCTCGTACGTGCCTTCGTCGCTGGATACCTGACCTCGGTCAAAGGTGGAAATGCTGATTTTTCGAGGCAGATCTTCATACGGGTCCTTCTCCGCCCCCGCATTGTCTGAAGGCGCTTGGCTTTCCTGGCCGGGCGTATTGCCATTCCCTTTGTTGCCGGGCCCGTTCGCGCCGTTCGAGCAAGCGGATACGACAACCATCACCATGACGACGAGAATCAGCAGCGACCTGCTCTTCAAGTATTGCGTTCCATTTTGTTCCATACTTGACCTCCTGTTAACTGTTTTTAAATTATATCAGAACGCGCCGCCAGAGCGCATTTGATATCTTGCGGGAACGCCTGAGCTGTCAACCTTTGATCGAACCCAGGAGAACGCCCTTGATAAAATGTTTCTGCAGGAACGGATAGACGCACAGGATCGGCACGATGGCGAACACGACCGCCGCCGCCCGGATGCCCTCCGGCGTTATGAGTGCTTGCAGGACGCCTTCCCCGCGCAGCAAGTCCGTGCTGACCAGATCGATCATTTGGTACAGCTTCACCATAAGCGACAACTTGTCCGTGCTCCGGATATAGATCAGCACGTTCATATAGGAATTCCACCAGCCGACCGCATAGAACAGCGTCAAGGCCGCGATGACCGGCTTCGACAACGGCAGAATAATTCGCCACAGAATCGTGAACTCGCTCGCTCCGTCGATAGCCGCGGATTCCTCCAGCTCCTCCGGCAATCCTTCCAGGAACGATTTCATGACAAACATGTTGTAGGCGCTAATGAGCGCGGGAAGCCATAGAGACCAATAAGAGTCGACAAGGCCAAGCGTGTTGACGAGCAGAAAGTTCGGGATGAGCCCGCCGCTGAACAGCATCGTGAACAGAATCGCCATCAGCATGACATTCCGGCCCTTCAGTCTTGCCTTGGACAGCGGATAAGCCGCCATTATCGTGAACAGCATATTTAGCGCGGTACCCACGAACGTAATGATGGCCGTGTTCTTCATGGCGACGATCAATTGACCGTCCCGGATCAAATTGTTGTAGGCGTCGATATTAAATTCGATCGGCCACATGAACACTTCGCCCGCGTTGATCGCCCTGCTGCTGCTTAAGGACGTCGCGATAATATTGATAAAGGGAAACAAAGTCGCATAAGCGCATAACGCCAGGAAAATGTAGTTCAGCCATCGAAACCAGGCTTGCGAGGAACTTCCTTCCTTCATGTCCGATTACCTCCTGTCCTCGTTCTTACCATAGGCCCCTCTCTCCCATCGCCTTGATAATCCGGTTCACCGATACGACCAGAATCAAGGCAATCAGCGATTGGAACAGTCCGAGAGCCGTCGTATAGCTGTATTGCAAATTCACAAGGCCTCTCGTATATACGAAGGTGCTGATGACCTCCGCCACGCTCGTCACGGCATCGTTGCGAAGCGCGTACACTTGCTCGAAGCCGACATCCATCATTCTGCCGACTTGCAGAATGAGCAGAATCGCGATCGTGCTGCGAATGCCGGGCAGCGTCACATGCCAGATTTGCCGCAGCTTGCTTGCCCCGTCCATTCTTGCAGCCTCGTACAAAGTCGGATCGATGGAAGCCATGGCCGCCAGATACAGGATCGTGCCGAACCCGGCTTCCTTCCATATGCCGGAGACGATGAAGCTGACGGGCCACCAAAGCTTGTCGGCCATGAAGTAGATCGGCTCCAGTCCGAA
>JAQSXN010000118.1 GCA_029256665.1 Paenibacillus sp. | reverse complement strand
TGGAGGCGATTGGATGATGAAGCGGCAAGGCAAGCTGACGACTACCGGAGAGGCGGTTCAGATCGACGTTGTCGAAGGCGTAATTGCGGACATTCGGCCCCTCCTCCTTGACGGAGGCCAGGCGAACAACGCGGAATTGCCATGGATCTCGGCCGGTTGGATCGACCTGCAGGTGAACGGCTTCGGCGGTTATGATCTGAACGCGGAGCGGACGACGTTGCAAGACATCGAGGGCGTCACGAGAGCGCTGCACGCGCGCGGGACGGCCATCTACTTGCCGACCGTGATTACGGGAAGCTTCGATCGAATGAAGCAGGCGTTGGCCGCTATTGCAGAATATGTCCGGAGCGGGCAATACGCCGGCGATTCGATCATGGGCATCCATATGGAGGGTCCCTATCTGTCCAGCGAGGATGGCAGCAGAGGCGCGCATCCAAGAGAGCATACCCGCGACCCCGACTGGGAGGAGTTCCTGCGTCTGCAGGATGCGGCGGAAGGGCGAATTCGCATGGTTACTCTTGCGCCAGAGCGAGAAGGCGCTATAGCATTCATCGAGAAGCTGGCCAAGCAAGGAATCGTAGTAGCGATCGGACATACGATGGCCAGCGAGAAGCAGCTGGAGCAAGCGGTGCTGGCCGGAGCGACGTTGTCGACCCATCTTGGCAACGGTTCGCAGCCTATGCTGCCCCGGCACCCGAATTACATCTGGCATCAATTGGCGGAAGACCGATTGTGGGCGACGTTTATTCCCGACGGTCAACATCTTGCACCGCAGGTGCTGAAGGCGATGCTCAGGGCGAAGCGGGAGAAATCGATTCTCGTCAGCGATTGCACCCAATTCGGCGGTATGCCGCCTGGACGGTATGACAGCCTTATCGGCGGTCAGGTCGAGCTGACGGAGGCCGGGCGGTTGCACACGGCGGCGAATCCGGATATCCTGGCGGGATCGGCCGCATCGCTCGATCTCGGTATTGCCAATGCCGTCCGTTACACGGATATGACGTTGGCAGAAGCGGCGGAGGCCGCTTCGCTCCGGCCTGCGCTTGTGATGAACGACAGACAGCTGGGAAGAATCGAAAAGGGGGCTCCCGCCCATCTGACCCTATTCGATCATGACGACGGAGCCGGCCGTATCGCGATCCGGGAGACGGTCGTTGCCGGGCAAACGGTGTATCGATCGGATAACGAATAATCCGAGTTTCTCCTTCGTTACGCGCCAGGCCCCGCCACGATTCGCATGAGCAAATCCGCGCTCGGCAGGCGATGGTCGTCATCGAGCGGCATATTAAGGGTAATGACGGCGGACAAAATCGTCAGAAACGCGGATATGAGCTCGCGGGCGTCGCCTTGCGCGAAATCCCCGACCCGTTGCCCTTCCTCGAACAAAGGAAGCAGCTCTTCGACAAAACGTTTCGCGGAAAATTGTCCAAGCAGCTGCTTCGCTTCATCCGGAACCTGTTCATCGGTATTGGCTTGCTGTATGAGCTTGAACGGATATTGTGCGCCATCCTCCTCCAGAATCGTTGCCGTAAAGGCGCGAAGCTTGCGGTAAGGGGAACCGGGGAGATTGTAGATATTGCCGATCTCCCGAGCGGTTTCTTTGGCAACTTGGCGGATCAAGGTGATGAACAGCTCTTCCTTCGATTCGAAAAAGCGGTAGAGCTGCCCTGCGCTCAGCTTGGCTTCTTCGGCGATCAGGCTCATCTTGGCCCCGTGCAAGCCGCGAACGGCAAACACCTTTAAGGCGGCATCCAGGATCTGCTGTCTTCGAGCTTCTTGCCGTTTCATCAACTGTTCTTCGGACTGTGGCGTCACCGTGCGGCACTCCTTTTTCCTTAGCGATTGCTATTTATTATCATGCCCCCGCCATAAGTTCGTCAATGGTTGCGAAGGATGCGCCTTGGAAGGAAGGGATCGTTGCCGACAATCGTTCTTCCAGCGGCCGATCCGACTCCTCGATCCATCGCTCCAACCATTCCTTCGCTGCGCCGGAACCTCCTCCAGAGAGCAAGAAATCGATGAACTCCGCACGAATCAATTGTTGGGGATGCAAGAACAAGGAATTCACAAGCCAATATAACCCAAAGATATCGTAATTGGCTTGTTCCGTTGACCATTCCAGTACTCGGTCGAAGTAATGCTGCGCGAACGCCAAGCCTTGGATCGGCTTCGAACCGACATATTCTACGCCTTTCCAACGCAAATCCGATACGACGTTCAACCACCAGGCCGGTTCGATGCTATCCTGCATCCGCCTAAGCGCCTCGAGCTCGAAGTCGGGTTTGGGGTCGCTGAGCTGACGTTGAAGACATGCTTCGACGATTTCCGCCTCGATTGCGGCAAGCGTCATCCCTTGCCCGTATACGGGATCAAGCTGGCAGATGGCGTCACCCATAACTAACAGTCCCGACGGCCATCGCTGCATTTTATCGAAACGCTGCCGGATGAGTTCAGGTACCCGAAAGCCGCGCGGCGGTCCAATCGGCTCCAGCCCATCCAACGCTTCGTTGAAAAGGGGATTCCCGATCCGGCGGATTTCTTGTTCGAATCGTTCCGGGTCGGTGGAAGGATACCGGCCGTTCAAGTTCCAAAGCACCATTTCCGCGATATCGTTTTCGATGATGGATAATGCGGCTGCAGGCGACGTAGTAAGAGGATTGCCTTCCATGCGTATATGTTGCGCCGTTTCCTTGCGGCCCGGGGGAATGCGGTAACGCCGAGTGCTGTAGCCCAAAGAGATCTTTAATCGCTCGGGCTCCGGCGCTTCGTAACCGAGCTCCGAGAGCCATTGCGCGGTTTTGGAAAATCGGCCGCCGGTGTCGACGACCAGGTCTGCCGTCATCGCGGACTGCCGACGTTCGCCCGAGGCGCGCTCCCGAACGATAATGCCGGTAACCCGCGAACGATCTTCGGCGGTTTGGAGTTGTATCGCTTCGTTCAACCCGAGCAAACGAACATTCGGGATATCATTCACATACCTTCGAACAACCCATTCGAATAGAGCTCGGCTGAACGATGCGTCGTGAACTTGCTCGACGGCGATCATCCGGCCATAAGGGTTAATGAGATGAGTCGTTACTCCATGCGTAGGGCGAGCGCCTTGCGCGATTAATTCATCGATGAGGCCTGGAAAATAACGATTCAGAATCGTGCGGCTGCGAGGCGTAAAGCGGTGAGGCTGGAACGCTTGAGGCGTTCCGGGACGGAGCTCAGGCCGCTGGGGAAAATCGTCCCGGTCCACGATCACGACCTCGTTATAAAACGCGGATAATACTTTCGCTGCAAGCAGTCCGGCGATCCCGCCGCCAATAATAATAGCCCGTTCCGTATTCATTAATTGTTTCCTCCCTAATGTAAGTTGAACTATACTTCAAGCTTGGACGCGAGGTAAAAATAATCCAATATGGGCCCGACAGCCAATCCGATCGAATGGCAAGAGCGTGGGAGCGAGTGGTTATTTTAAGGGCAGCACCTCCTGCGAATTTTTAAGAATGAACGGTTCATTCTTAATATAAGCGATTCTTTTTCAATTGTCAACGCCCCGCTAAAGAACGTATCAAAAGTTATTTTGAACAAAATGCCGTTACCAGGCGGTTGGCTGCTTCGTAACGAATGGACAGGAAAGGAATTATTAGTTGGAGTATGCCCGAGTTAGGAGCTGATGGAATGGTTAGGATGAACGAAGAGAAAACAACGAATTCGGAAGAATATGTATTGCGAATAGCGATTGATGAGGCGGGCTATGAGGAGGATAAGCCAATCATCCGAGATATCCAGCTGCAGGTTGCGCCGGGCGAGCTTGTTGGCTTGATCGGTCCGAATGGAGCGGGCAAAAGCACGACAGTGAAGACGATTCTTGGCCTGCTGGCCCATGTGAAGGGGCAAGTTGAACTGGGAGGCAAGCATAAACGTTATGCCTATGTGCCGGAGCAGCCGGTATATTATGAATATTTTACGCTGTGGGAGCATCTGAGGCTTGCGGCATCCGCATTCGGACTGACGGAAAGCGAATTCGAGGGCAAAGCGGAAGCTCTGCTGGACCGATTCAGACTGACAGAACAAAAGCATCTGTACCCGGCGAACTTCTCCAAGGGCATGCAACAGAAATTGATGCTTATTATCGCGTTCCTGCTGGAGCCGGATATCTATGTAGTGGACGAGCCTTTTGTTGGACTTGACCCGCGCGCGACAAACGACTTCCTTGAGCTGCTGATGAGCGAGCTTTCGCGAGGCGCAGGCGTGCTGATGTCTACGCATGTGCTGGATACCGCCGAAAAAATCTGCCAGAGCTTCGTGCTCATCAATGGAGGGTCCGTCGTGGCGCAAGGTACGCTTCGGCAGGTTAGAATGGATGCGGGATGCGCGGAGGATGCTGCGTTGTCCGAATGCTTCCTTGCTTTGACGTGAGGGGGTGAAGGCGATGACGGACAAGACGTTGTTGACGCCAGGACGCTTATTCCTTATTCGGCTGAAGAACAATGGCAAGGAGCAATTCCGGGTATGGAATAGTGTACTCGATTGGACGGTATGGCTATATTTGGTTATTCCGGGTCTCGTCATATTCGGCGGGCTTTATCGGGAGCTTTGGCAACGAGTGCCCGAATGGGCGACTGATGTTCCATGGACGGCGCTGTACCCGATCGTCATTTTTGTATTGATGGCGTTTGGTCGTATTCGAACCTATGTGGAGGAAGCGGATCGGTTGTTCCTGTTGCAACGGCCAAGGTGGCTGCAGATGCTGAAGAGGTACGGGATGTTCTATTCGTTCGTGATGCAGGCGCTTGTGCTGCTGATTCCGTTTGCCATACTCCTGCCTTATCTGATTAAGTCTGGGGGAATGGAATGGGAGCATGTCGGAGCGGCCTATCTGTATGCTTGGCTGTATGGAATGTTCATATCCATGGTCTTCCATCAGCTGAAAAGTATCGCGCGAGGTTGGCGGCAATGGCTGCTGCAAGGCGTGGCGCTGATCGTATTAGCGGCAGCTTATCTGATGCCGATGCTTATGCTTTCGCCAGGCTCATCCGATTTTATGCCGGCCTGGATTGGCATGGCGCTCGTATTTCCGCTGTCGTTGTTTATTTGCTTGCGAACAGGCATTCATTATGAGGCCGAGGTGAAAAGCGAGCGCAAGGCGCGAATGAGCAGCACGGAATTGTTGATGAGCCAGGTCATACCGTCGAAGTCCATCGTTAAGGCGAAGCGTCCGCTGTTATTTAGGCGTTCCCAACGCTTATTTCGAGGGACGGATACGGGTACGCTGTTGGCCGAGATGAGATTGATCGCTTTCTTGCGGTCGATGGTGCCTCTTCGGATATGGATCGGATTCCTGTCCGTAACGTCGTACGCGTCAACGCTGGTGTCTCCGCCCGCCGCTTTTGCCTTAATAATAGGATTCCTCGTCATCGGTGTTTCTTGGCTGCGCATGCAATGGGAGCAGTGGTACGCGGAGGAATTCGTGGCACAGTTTCCCTGGGAAGGCGAGGCGGTCGGACGAGCGATTCGGTTATCCCGATTTTGGCTGCTGCTGCCCCATCTATCCGTCTGGTCCGGCTTGGCGGGGTACAGGTGGGCCGGGCTATGGGCGATTGTTCCTGCAGCGGCGGTATGCGGATTGATTTGGTGGGGGATTAGCAGAAATTCTTATATGCGATAAAAACTTCCGCTTCAACGCGGCCGCTCATCTCCGAAAGGTCTCGCACTAGTAACAATTACCATTTGGTGTGAGTCGGTTGCTCCTGATGAATAGTTATCCAAAAAGTCGCAAAATTCTGTTCAAAAGCAGGAAAAAAGCCGCTTATTTCCTCGATGTGGACAAGATGTGCACAGGCTGTGCACACGCTGTGGACAAGTCGGGAAATAAATGTGGATAAAACAGGCTGTTTTGTGGACAAGCTGTGATTAGTTTTTTGGGGTCACCGTCCGCGCCGCGATGTTAAAGTAAACCACATATCGAATAACGGGGCACGATATGGTATACTTAAGAATAATCTAAAGGAAATTAAACCGAGGTGACGAACGTGTTTGACCGTTTACAAGCACTGGCCGACCGATATGAGAAGCTGAGCGAGCTGTTGTGCGATCCGGACGTGTCCAGCGATCCCAAGCGGCTGAGAGAGCTGTCCAAGGAACAGTCGGATTTACAAGAAGCGTATGAAACTTATACGGAATATAAACAAGTCGCGGAGCAACTGGATGATGCCAAGCAAATGCTGGGCGAGAAGCTCGACGACGAGATGCGCGAGATGGTCAAGATGGAAATCGACGAGCTGACTCCGCGCAAAGAAGAGCTGGAAGAAAAAATCCGCGTCGTGCTGCTGCCGAAAGATCCGAACGACGACAAAAACGTAATCGTCGAAATCCGCGGCGCTGCCGGCGGCGACGAAGCGGCGTTGTTCGCTTACGACCTGTACCGCATGTACACCAAGTTTGCCGATGCGCAGGGCTGGCGAGTAGAGTTGATGGATTTCAGCGAAAACGACCTGGGCGGATTCAAAGAGGTAATCTTTATGGTGAACGGCAAGGGCGCGTACAGCAAGCTGAAGTACGAGAGCGGCGCGCATCGCGTGCAGCGTATTCCGGTTACGGAATCCGGCGGCCGCATCCATACGTCGACGTCGACGGTTGCGGTCATGCCGGAGGTAGAGGACGTGGAGATCGAGATACACGACAAGGATATTCGTATCGATACGTTCTGCTCAAGCGGCGCCGGCGGACAGTCCGTCAATACGACGAAGTCGGCCGTACGCGTGCTTCATGTGCCGACGGGCATCATGGCGACATGTCAGGACGGCAAGTCCCAGAACGACAACAAAGCGAAGGCGCTCCAAGTATTGCGCGCGCGGATCTTCGATATCAAGCGCCAAGAGGAAGAAGCGAAGTACGCCGGCGAACGCAAGAGCAAAGTCGGCACGGGCGACCGCAGCGAGCGGATCCGCACGTACAACTTTCCTCAGAGCCGCGTAACCGACCATCGCATCAACTTGACGCTCCACAAGCTGGATTCCGTCATGAACGGCGACATGAACGAGATTATCTCGTCTCTTACGATCGCCGAGCAAGCCGATCTGCTGGAACGCGAGACGATGGGCATCTAATCGCCCAAGACCATACGAGGCAACGACAAGCCGGATGAACGCCGCCAGAAGCAAGTAGCTGCCGCGGCGTTCGTCTTTTTTTGTTATGGAGCGGGTGGGTAACTTAAGTCTAACGGACCTGAGCGACCTTATTTCGGCGGAAATGAGACATGCCCGTTTCTAACGGAACTGAGAGGCGCTATTTGGGCGAATTTCTTAGATTTGCGGGTATTTAGAGAGGGATAGAGTCGCTAGTGTCCGTTACGTTGCGACAAGATACAAATTCGGCAGAATAGCGTCATCTGGGTCCGTTAGAGTTGTGAGGGCAAGCTGATGGCTGGCGGAGTAAATAGATAGAAGTAAACGTACGGACGAAGTGGCATGTTGGCGATTCGAGATGAATGGCGGGGAGCGGGTAGCAATGGGACAAGAGGCTAAGGCGGAGGAACGGTGGTACGAGCTGCCGATGACGTTCAGGCAGGCATGCGTGAAAGCGGGAGCATGGCTGGAAACGAGCGGCGTCGAGGATGGGCGCAGCCATGCGGAGCGTCTGCTCCTGCATGTGTTGGGGATTGACCGCGCGGCGCTGCTGCTCGCCTGGAACGATCTCCTCCCGCCGGACAAGGGGGAGGAGTGGCAGGCGCTGGTGCGCCGCCGCGCGACGGGCGAGCCGCTCCAGTACGTGATCGGCGAGGAATGGTTCTTCGGACGGCCGTTCGCGGTGACGCCGGCCGTCCTGATCCCGCGCCCCGAGACGGAGTTGCTCGTCGAGGGGGTGCTGGCGGCCGCCGATCGGCTCTGGCCGGCGGCCACGGTTCAAGCGATGCCCGCGTCCTCGGGCAGCGCCGAAGCGATCGCTGCGGCGCCGACGGTCGTCGACGTCGGCACCGGCAGCGGAGCGATCGCCGTGACGCTGGCTGCGCAGCGTCACGGCTGGCGCCTGAGCGCGTCCGATCTGTCTCCGGACGCGCTTGAGGTCGCCCGCGCGAACGCAGCCCGCCACAAGGCGTCGGACCGCGTTACGTTCGTGCAGGGCGACCTGCTGGCTCCCTTCATAGCCAGGGGGAGCCGCATCGACGTGCTCGTGTCCAATCCGCCCTACATCCCGGCGGCGGATATGGACGGGCTGCAGCGCGAGGTGCGCGACCATGAGCCGCGTCTCGCGCTGGAAGGCGGGGCGGACGGGCTGGATCCGTACCGCCGCATGCTGGAGCAGCTGCCGCTGCTCCCCGCGATGCCTCGCATCGTGGCCTTCGAGCTCGGCATCCATCAGCCGCGCGTCGTCGCGGGGCTGATGCGCGAGATCGGCGCTTGGGACGATATCGCGATCATTACCGACTACAACGGTATCGAGCGCCATATTATAGCGGTCCGGACATAAATCGGTTTGCGATTACGAATGATTTTCTTTAAGTTTTATCGTTTTAAAGAACTTAAACATTCCTATGAGGTAAAAAAGCGTCACATTAAGCCAACCCGACAGTTGGCCGATGTGACGCTTTTTATTTCGACCTTGCAGCATGCATTCCCTTAACCGTGCGAGCAATATCCGCTGCAGCGCGACTGGCAGGTTGATGAAGAAGGATTAAGCCAATGGGTAAAGAATTGATGTGTAGCATGACAAACGATTGGGATGGAGGAAACGAGATGATTCTACATGAGAGTATCCATCATGCAAGCTTGATCGTTACCGATCTTGAGCGGTCTAAGGCATTTTATGAGCAAATTCTCGGTTTGCGTGAATTGGAACGTCCTGCATTT